>WRLV01000005.1 GCA_009777445.1 Oscillospiraceae bacterium
GGGGCGATTATCGCCACCTATCAAGCAATGGGCTCAACGCACGATTTCAAGATGTATAAAGATGAAATCGGTGCAGCAATTTTGGAAAGGATTAAGTTTCAAGGCGACAGTGGTTTTCAAGGAATTTTGGAGTTTCATAAAAACAGCGAAACTCCTAAGAAAAAACCCAAGAATGGTAAATTGACGAGAAGCGAAAAGGCTGATAACAAACGTATTTCGCAAGAGAGAATCTTAGTCGAGAATGTTAATGCTAAAATTAAAGTATTTAAAATTATGGCGAATAAATATCGCAACCGCAGAAAAAGACACAGCCTTCGCATGAATTTAATTTGCGGTATTATTAATTTTGAATTATTTTATGGGTAGTTTCCGAAGAGGTCTATTTATTTTTGAAATAAAACGCCCGACACAAAAACTGCCGGGCGGTGTAGCTGTTATAATTTCAAATACGTCCGCGCAAGCGGACACCAAAATTGTCAATTGTCAATTGTCAACTGTCAACTGCCGTCAGTTGTACATCGCTATTTGCTCATCTCGTTGCTTAACCGCTAATGTATCACATCTCTCGTTTTCAACATGGCCGGCGTGGCCTTTTACCCACTTGAACTGAACTTTATGCCGTGCTATTAGGTTTAGAAGTCGCCCCCATAAGTCGGTGTTGAGCGCGGGCATTTTGTCGGCTTTGAGCCAGCCGTTTGCGCGCCAACGCGCCGCCCAGCCCTTGTTGATTCCGTCAACGACATATTTTGAATCTGTCTGAATTATTACGTCACAGCTGTATTTTAAAGCATCTAATGCCTCTATGACACCTGTGAGTTCCATTCGATTGTTAGTGGTAATAGGCTCACCGCCGGATAATTCTCGTTCTTTGCCCTCACAGCGCAAAATCGCGCCCCACCCTCCGGGCCCGGGGTTGCCGGAACAAGCCCCGTCAGTAAATATATAAACTTTACGCATTTCACAAATCCTTTCTCAACACTGAACTCTCAGCTCTCAAGAGCCCACACTAAATATAATACCATAAATTTTTAAAATGTCAAGTCACAGTTGACAAAATTTGATTTATATGGTAAAATTAATCTAATATATTAATCAAGCTTTGGAGGAGAGTATATGTTCGATAAATTTCGACTTAATAAAAAATCTAAAAAAAGCCAAAACAAAGATGAAATTCCCGTTTCAGCAACGCCTGTAGAGGAGCAAGAGCCTGCCGCCAAAATGCCGTCTCAAGAAGAGGGGCAACACATTCCCCCAAAACCGCGCAACACAAAACTGCCGCATCAAATCCACGATGCGTTGGCTTTGGCGTTGTTGAAAGAAATTGACGGTGATTGGCAAACAAGCAAAGCCGCTCACGCCGAAAAGCGCAGGGCTTTCTATCTGTCGATTGAGTTTTTAATGGGCAGGGCGATTTACAACAACTTTGCGGCTGTGGATAAGTCGCAAGAAGCACGAGAAATTCTTGCTGAGGAAGGTCTTGAGTACCTGTGTTTTTTAGAGGATATAGGCGATATGGCGTTAGGCAACGGGGGGTTGGGCAGACTTGCCGCCTGTTTTCTTGAAAGCGCGGCGACTCATGCTTTGCCGTTAGACGGTTATGGAATTCGCTATAAATACGGGCTGTTCAAGCAGACAATTGAGGACGGCTTTCAAAAAGAACAACCCGATAACTGGTTAGAACACGGCGACCCGTGGAGTGTGAGGGTTGAGGATGAGAGCGTGCAAATTTGCTTTGCCGACCAAACGGTTAAAGCCGTTCCCTACGACATGCCGATAATCGGTTATGTCGGCGAGAGTGGTAAACGCCATGTAGGGACGTTGCGGCTATGGCAGGCAGAAGCTGAAAATGAGTTCGATTTCGCCGCGTTTGACAGCGGCGACTATATAGGCGCGAGCAGTTCTAAAATCTTAGCTGAAGATATTTCGCGCTGTCTTTATCCTAACGACAACACAAGAGAGGGCAAGTTTTTAAGGTTAAAGCAAGAATACTTCTTTGCGGCGGCATCAATGAAAGATGCTCTGAACAAGCATGTTGCCAATAACCGAAACGTAACACAGTTCCACGAATTTAACAGCGTTCAGCTTAACGATACCCACCCCGTAATCGCAACAGCAGAGCTTATAAGGCTTCTCGTTGATGAGTGCGCGCTTTCGTTTGAACACGCTCTTGACATTGCCAAAAAAACATTTAGCTACACCAATCACACCATAATGGCAGAGGCTTTAGAAAAATGGGACGTTGATTATTTTAAAGAGTTGTTGCCCCGAATTTACGAAATAATCATTCAAATAAACGAGGCTCTTGTCGCCGAATTATATGCCGCGCCCATGTTGCCTTATCCGATTGAAAGTTATAAAATCGTCAGCGGCGATGTTGTTCATATGGCAAGAATGGCAGTTTATTGTTCGGGGAATGTCAACGGCGTCGCCGAAATCCACAGCGAGATTATCAAAAACTCCGTGCTTAAAGAGTGGTACGCGATTTACCCCGAAAAGTTTCAAAACAAAACCAACGGAATTACACCTCGCCGCTGGCTGAAACTCTGCAACCCCGAACTGTCCACGCAAATCACGGATTTATTGGGTACGCAAAACTGGGTACGCGAACTGAACCTTTTAAAAGGCTTAGAAAAATATAAAGACGACAACACGCAAATCGAACGCTTCATCACAATAAAACAGCAAAAGAAAATCCAACTTGCCGAGTATATACAAAAATACGAGGGGGTAAAAATCGACCCCTGCAGTATCTTTGATATACAAATCAAGCGTTTTCACGAATACAAGCGACAACTCTTAAATGCAATGGGAATATTGTATTTATATTACGAAATAAAAGAGGGTAATGTCAAAGACTTTTATCCGACAACCTTCATTTTCGGCGGCAAATCCGCGCCCGGCTATGCGCGCGCAAAAGGCATAATCAAATATATCAACGAAATAGGCTCTCTTGTAAACTCTGACCCTCAAACTGCCGCCCTTTTAAAGGTGGTGTTTGTTCAAAACTATTCGGTGTCATACGCCGAGAAACTTATTCCGGCGGCAGACATTTCAGAGCAAATCTCAACGGCGGGAACTGAGGCGAGCGGCACAGGGAACATGAAGTTTATGCTCAACGGGGCGGTAACTTTAGGAACTTATGACGGCGCGAATATAGAAATAGTCAAAGAGGCGGGTGAAGAAAACAACTATATTTTCGGCGCGCGAGTAGAAGAATTAGAAGAGATTATGAAAACCTACAAGCCACGCGCTCAAATGGCTAAATTCCCGAAAACGGCGAGGGTGACGCGCTCTTTGATTGACGGCACGGTGAGCGACAACGGCAGCGGAATTTTCCGCGAACTCTATTTCTCGCTGACAGACGGCGCATCATGGCACAGCCCCGACAACTATTACCTGTTGGGCGACCTTGAAAGCTATATCGAAGCACGACTGAAATCAAATGTCGACTATAAAACAGACAGGCTGAATTTTGCAAAGAAATGCTGGCTAAACATCTCAAACGCCGGAAAATTCAGCTCAGACAGAACTGTTTTGGAGTATGCGGATAGGATTTGGCAGGTGACGAACAATTGACAATGTACAATTGACAATTGACAATTGTGGAGTCGCCTTGCGGCGACGGATTTGAATCAGAAATTTTTCTTGACTTTTGAGTAGTGAATGTGTTATACTGATACAGTTGACATTTAAAATTCAAATACGTCGCCAACGGCGACACCAAAACTGTCAACTGTCAACTATCCACTGTATGAAAGGGAAAGTAATTTGGAAAAACTTATATCTCAGCTGTCGCTTGAGTTTAACCGTGCTTATGAGCAGGTTGAAAATGTAATAACCCTGATTGAAGAAGGTTGTACCATTCCGTTTATTGCGCGTTATCGCAAAGAGCTACACGGTTCAATGGATGATGAATTATTGAGAAACTTAGCGGACAGGCACGACTATCTGTGTAACATGAACACACGCCGCAATGAAATCATCTCATCAATCGACAAACAGGGTAAACTCACCGATGAGCTTATAGCCGCCATTGAGCAGGCCACAACACTCGCAAAACTTGAAGACATCTATCGCCCCTATAAACAAAAACGCCGCACAAGAGCAACGGTTGCGCGTGAGAAGGGGCTTGAACCCCTTGCCGCCGCCATTTTTGCCCATGAGGTGAAAACCACCTTAGAAGAGTTGGCGGCAGAATATATCGACATTGAAAAAGGGGTAGAAACAGTTGAAGACGCGTTGCGTGGTGCTTCGGACATAATAGCAGAGGACATCTCTGACAACGCCGAAATTCGCGGTCTTTTGCGAACTGCTGTTATGGAAAGAGGAACGCTGAACTCAACGGCAACCCGTGATGAAGATTCGGTTTATCGTCTTTATTACGACTTTAAAGAGACACTTCCGCGCCTTCAAAGCCACAGAATTTTAGCAATAAATCGCGCCGAAAAAGAAAAATACTTAAAAGTCTCAATCCAAATAGATAACGAAGCCGCCCTGAGAATTATATATAGTAAATTAGGGTTATCTTCGCGGTCTGCCACCGGCGGCTCGCCGCAAAAAGCTCAAGTGCAACCCGCGAGTGAGCTATTGCAAACAAAACAAACTTCTTCACGGTCTGACGGCGGCGGTTCGCCGCAGTTTGTTGCTAATTCGGCTAAGGATTCTTATGAGAGGCTTCTCTTTCCTTCTATAGAAAGAGAGGCGCGCACGGCACTTACCGATACTGCTTCTGAGCAGGCGATTAAGATGTTCGCTCTTAATTTAAAGCCCACTTTAATGCAACCGCCTGTTAAGAATATGGTGACAATGGGGTTTGACCCTGCTTATCGAACCGGCTGTAAAATTGCCGTTGTTGACGAAACAGGGAAATTGTTGGAAACCGGAGTAGTTTATCCCACCGCACCCCACAACAAAACAGAGCAGGCAGCCATTACATTAACATCTATGATTAAAAGACATAAAGTTAAGGCAATCGCCATCGGAAATGGGACAGCATCAAAAGAATCAGAAATATTCATAGCCGATATGCTTAAAGGGCTTAACGGCGTGTCTTATATGATGGTTAACGAAGCGGGCGCATCGGTTTATTCGGCATCGAAATTAGCGACAACCGAGTTCCCTGATTTAGATGTGTCGTTGAGGAGCGCGGTTTCGATTGCGCGAAGGCTTCAAGACCCACTCGCCGAGTTAGTTAAAATTGACCCGAAAAGCATAGGCGTGGGGCAGTATCAACATGATATGCCTGCCGCGCGGTTAGACAGCGCGCTTGGTGATGTTGTTGAGGATTGTGTAAATGCGGTTGGCGTAGACATGAACACGGCGAGTCCCGCGCTCTTGTCATACGTTTCGGGGCTTAATTCAACCACAGCTAATAATATTGTGGCTTATCGCGAAGAAAACGGCGTGTTCACATCACGCAGTCAAATCAAAAAAGTCCCCAAAATCGGGAAGAAGGCGTTTGAACAATGCGCCGGGTTCTTGCGTATTCCCGAAAGCAAAAATGTGTTAGACAATACAGGGGTTCACCCCGAGTCTTATAAGGCGGCGGAGAAAATCCTTGAAATATGCGGCTCATCGCTGAAAGATGTCACCGGCACGGGAGTAGTCAAGGATTTAAATGACAAAATAAAAGAGGTTGGAATGTCTAAAGTCGCTGAATTCAGCGGTGTGGGAACACCGACAGTCATTGACATTATAAACGAGCTGAAAAAACCCGGGCGCGACCCACGCGATGAACTACCCCCCACAATGCTTCGCACTGATGTAATGGACATAAAAGATTTAGCGAGCGGCATGGTTATGAAAGGCACAGTGCGTAACGTTATAGACTTCGGCGCATTCGTGGATATAGGCGTTCACCAAGACGGATTAGTGCATGTATCAGAGTTGGCAAACCGTTTTGTGAAACACCCGTCCGAAGTGGTTAAAGTGGGCGATATTGTTGACGTTAGGGTTGTATCAGTTGACGAAGGCAAGAAACGCATTTCATTAAGCATGAAAGAAATTTAAGCCAATTTCAAGGAGAATAATAATGCCGGTGAAAATATTAATTGCGCTAAGCTTGCTCTTATTAACCGCTTGCACGCAATCTGAAAGCCCTCAAGCGCGCGATGTTTTTTTAAATGGGATTATCTATACAGCAGACGATGAAAATTGGCACCAAAATCCGCAAGAAAGCATAGCTGTAGGCGATGATGGGCGCATACTCTTCGTGGGCAAAAGCGAGCAAGCAAGCCTTTTTATAGGCGAAAACACTCGCGTGCATGAGCTTGACGGAAAGGTTGTGTTTCCGGGTTTTTTAGACACGCACACTCACCCGCCCGGCACGTCATTGTCTGTTATGTTCAACATTTACATACCTGTGATGGCAGAAAAAGAAGAAGCTCTTTCAATCATACGTGAATATATAGCAAATAACCCCGAGCAAGACAGTTATTGGGGAATGGGTTTTTCGTTAGGCATTGGTGATGACGAAACCGGCCCTAAAAAAGAATGGTTAGACGAAATAGAAAGCGAGAAAGCAATTATTCTTACATCTTCTGACGGGCATAGTATGTGGCTTAACAGCAAGGCTTTTGAGCTAAACGGCATTACAAAAGACAGCACTTATCCCACGGGAATTATTCATAAAAACGAAGAGGGCGAACTCTCGGGTATGCTTACCAGCACTTATAATATTTTAACTATGCAAAAGGTTTTTACCCCGGAGCAACGAAAATCAGCACTTGAAGATTATCTTAAAAACATGCACAAGTGGGGGTATACGGGCGGTCAATATGTGCTTAAGTCCTTGGAAGAAGCAAATGTGGGCCCTGCATATGCCGATTATTTTATCGAGATGGCACAAACCGGCAGCTTGCAGACACGCGCTTCTCTCATGCACGTGTTTAACCCGGAGGACGATTTTGACGAAGCATTAGACTATGTATTGAAAACGCAAGAAAAGTTAGTGGGCTTTGACACCGTTGCTATTAACACGGCAAAATTTTTTGTAGATGGCGTGGTAGAAGGCGGCACCGCTTATTTGTGGGAACCCTATGACAACAACCAAGAACGCGGCTTTTCATCGGACTATGTTTCTGATTTATTGTGGGACAACAATGTGTTAAAAGAGCATTTCAGCACCCTTATGCATAACTCAATTCAATTACATATACATTCCATTGGCGACCGCGCCACCTCTGAAACATTAGATGCCTTAGCCTATGCGCATGAAAATAATCCCGAAGTGCATACGCGCAACACTATAACCCACCTGCAATTAGTGACAGAAGCGGACAAAATACGTATGGGCGAAATGAAAATCATCGGCTCTACCCAACCGTTTTGGCATTCTAAAGCACCGGGCTTTTATCACGAGGTAGAGCAACCTTTCTTAGGTGAAGAACGCGGGCTTATTGCATATCCGGTTAAAAGTTTAATTGATAAGGGGGTGTTAGTTACCTTTTCCTCAGATGCGCCGGTTACGCCTGAACCGCACCCTTTTACGGCAATTGAGTTGTCTGTCACTCGAAACCTTGAAAGCGGCGAGTATGGTGTGCCGGATATTGCCGATATTGACGAGCCTACGTGGCTTCGCAACCCTCCTGAACGCGTAAGTGTGAAAGAAGCTATTGAGGCTTTCACTATCAACAGCGCGTTTCAAATGGGCATGGAAGAACACATCGGTTCGTTAGCAGTGGGCAAATTTGCTGACATGGTTATTGTTAGTCAAGACCCATTCCACATTGAACCAATTAGGCTCAATGAAATAAAAATAATCGCAACTCTCTTTGCGGGAGAAATAATTTATGAAGGAGAAATAACATGAAAACTATTAAAATTACTGCATTAATTCTTGTGGGGGTAATGGCTTTGTCGGCTTGCGAAACTCAAACAGCTCAACCAGTCGTTCAGACAGAAACACCTACGCAAACACAATCAGAACAAAGGGTTGAACCCCCGATTATTCAACCCGATGAACTAATCGCACCCGAGGTTGCGAGAGAATTTTTAGAAGAAAATTTCAGCGAATTTAACATTGACGGCTCGACTTCAATGCTTCCTTTGCATGAGTCGCTTAACGAGGAGTTCGGCGATGAAGAATACATTTCTCACAGCAGAACGGTTGAAGCTTTTGAAAAGCTGATTGCCGGTGAAAACGATATTTTGTTAGGCGTTGATTTCAGCGATGAATTGCTTAAAATGGCTGAAGATGCCGGTGTTGATTTAGAAATGAAAGCAATCACAAGAGAAGCGTTTGTTTTCTTGATTAACGTTAACAACCCCGTTAAGAGCTTGACAATGCAACAAATCAAAGATATTTACAGCGGTCAAGTGACAAACTGGAGTGAGGTCGGCGGCGATGACGAACCCATTGCGGCGTTCCAAAGAAACAGCGACTCCGGCTCACAAATAAGAATGGTGAAATTCATGGGCGACACCCCCTTAGCCGAAGTTGATGTTGTGTATCACAACATGATGGGCACCGTGATTGAATCCATAGGGGACTATGACGAGGGTAAATATTCAATCGCCTATAATATGTATACTTTCACAGAAAAACAGTTTTATAACGAAGATGTTATTATGTTAGAAGTTGACGGCATTGCCCCCACCGATGAAACAATATTCAGCGATGCTTATCCGCTTGTAATATTCAATTATCTCTACTATGATAAAAACAACGAAAAAGCAGCTGAATTTGCCGAAAATCTGTACGCTTTCTTAATGGGCGATGAAGGGCAAAAACTAATCAGCGAAGCAGGATATGTCAATTTAAACGTTAATTATGACAGAAACTTAGATGTTTCCGCGCCATTTGAATATGCCGACGGAACGGCAATTGAATTTTATGACGAAGAAACCGGCTTATTCTATGATGCCGAGGATAATGAGCTGTTAGTTTTTGAAAGCTACCCCGATTATGTGTTGCGCGACTCTGAGTATAAAGACAACGCAAAGGCACGCGAGTTTTTGAACGACGTGTTTGACAATCCCGAAATAGCGGTAACTTCATTTTCCGTAAGGCTCAACCCCGAAGAAGGAACGCTCAGGGTAAACTTCTGGTCTCCTGTCGTGTTTGAGGTTGAGAATTTCTTCAACTATTTGTATGAAGATAAATATTATTCTTTCTTGGAATATCATATCGAAACCGAAAAGTTTGTGCTTGAATCGGGAGGACAGCTCACATTAGACAGTTATTCAGAGCTTCTCGCGCCGTTTTCGGAATATCTGGAAGGTTTTGAACCCGACATAACCATCGAACTCACAAGAGAAGATTTAAGCAACCTGTATGTCAGAACAGTTGAATACCACGACTACAGCGTCGAATACCCCGACTACAGCGAAGGCGAAACCGTTGAACTTACGTATGTTTTGCCTTTTTAAAGGGTGATTTCGGAGGTTGCCATGTATTATCACAGACATATTGAACCTGTTATAGCACGCATAGCAAAACGCAAGTCGGTCATTGTTCTCACGGGCGCAAGGCAGGTTGGGAAGTCAACCATGCTTAAAAAGGCTTATCAAAATATAAACTATATAACCCTTAACAATCCGCTCGTTCGGGAAAGCGCGAAAGAAAACCCATCGATGTTTTTCGGCATGAACAAGCCGCCTGTTATTGTTGATGAAATCCAAAAGGCGGCTGAACTGTTCGATTATATCAAAGACATCGTAGACGAGGAAAAGGCTAAAGGGCAATTTTACTTGACAGGTTCACAGAGCTTGAAATTGATGAGCAACATCAGTGAAAGTCTTGCGGGGCGTGCAGGGGTGGTTAAGTTGCTTTGTTTGTCTGTGCGCGAGTTAGAGCAGAGTGTTCACAGGAAGCCGTTTTTACCAACGGAACAACGTGCATCAACCCTTGATTATTCGCAGATTGTTTCTTTTATTCACAAGGGCTTTTTCCCCGAACTGCACGAGACCGAAAGCGACTTATACGACCGGTCGGATTTTTACAGCTCATATTTTCAGACCTACATTGAAAAGGACATTAAAGACGTTCTTGCCATCAGAAATGAATCGGCTTTTATTAAATTCGTTAAAGCCTGTGCTTCGCTCACGGGTGAAGTGCTAAATATGAGTACAATCGCCGAAATCTGCGGCATGGACAACAAGACAGTCCGCGCATGGCTTTCTTTGTTAGAATCAAGCGGCTTGGTCTATTTATTAGAGCCGTATTACAATAATTTAAATAAGCGTTTAGTTAAATCGCCTAAACTTTACTTTCTTGATACAGGGCTTGCTTGTTGGCTTCTCGGTTGGAATACCCCGGAGCAGTTAGTCAACGGCGCGATGTGGGGGCATATTTTCGAGAGCTTTGTGTTCACAGAAATATTAAAAAGCTATTACAATGACGGCATTGTAAAGCCGCCTTTGTATTACTACCGCGATGCAGATAAGAATGAGATTGATTTACTGATTGAAAACGGCGATAAACTTCACCCAATTGAGATTAAGACAACAAGCGACCCAAATAAATCCATGATTAAGGCTTTTCGCCACATTGAAAAAATCCCGAACAAAAAAGCAGGAACAGGCGCGCTAATTTGCCTTGCAAAGCAACGACTGCCACTCACCGAGAACGTCTGGATTTTACCGGCGCAGATGATTTAAAACGCAACACCGCCCGACACTTTTGTGCCGGGCGGTGTATAATTTCAAATCCGTCGCCGCAAGGCGACACCACAATTGTCAATTGTCAATTGTGCATTGTCAATTGTTCGTCACGTTACAAAACTAAACTTCCTATGTTTGTCTAAGTTGGCGGTATTATTGAGAAGTGCATCGTAATACCCGTCAACTTTATATTTTGTGTTGGTTCTTGTTTCGCCGCCGGAGACATAGTGTTGCCCACACTCTTTACAGTTGCGCGTATAAATTCTGACACTTTGAGAAATAACTTTGTTTCCCTCGTTCTTAGCCTTATACTGCTCGCGCCTTACGTGCTCATTTTCGTGGCTCTTTACCATATATTCGGCTTCTTTGGGTTTCATTTTGATGGCACTTTTAAAAGAAACACCTGAATCATTTGAGATGTCCTTATAACGCCTGTTCTTACAGGCTTCGCACTCACAAGGCGCGAAGTCATCGTCAATCACATCGTGCCTATTCAGCTTTTCGTTTAAGGCATCTATTTTCTCCCGAGACTTTACAACCCGTGTCTCCAAACCCCCAGGTTTGGAGGTTAGCTTAGAGAAATCTGTGTTTCCCTCTCTGAACTTGTTATGAGTGTTCAGAACTCTATCGCCAACCCCAAAAGACATTCCCTTGTCTGACACAAAAATCCCTCCTTCTTTTCCTATTAATTTGTTCTACTATATTTTTAGCCCTCTTCGTGGCCTCTGTACTTCAATTATACCCTACTTTCACTTTTTTGTCAACAATTTCAAAAAAAGCATTTATTTTTTTGTTGGAATGTGTTATAATTAATCTGATGAGTGTAGTTAAGACGAAAAACGAATATGTGAAAGGGGCAAATCTAAAAATATGAAAAAGATTGAAATTGCGGTTGAGCCTGCTTATAATGTCTTTATCGGCGAGAATATACTTGACAAAACGGGGGAGTTGCTAACGGCGAGCAAGCCGGGTGTTTCGAGCGTTTATATCATAACCGATGACAACGTGAGTGCTTTATATCTTCAGCGCGTAAAAGATTCTCTAACTATGTTTAAAACGTTCCAATATATTCTACCCCACGGTGAGGGTTCAAAATCAGGTGTGTCGCTGTTGAAAATAGTTGAAAGCATGGCGAAAAACCAAATATGCCGCGACGATGTTATAATTGCCTTAGGGGGAGGAGTTGTGGGCGATATAGCAGGTTTTGCGGCGGCGGTTTATCTGAGAGGAATTGACTACGTTCAAGTTCCAACGACATTCTTGTCAGCAATTGACTCATCTGTGGGCGGCAAAACCGCCGTCAATTTAACAGCAGGAAAAAATCTGATGGGGGCTTTTAAACAGCCGCTGTGCGTAATATTCGACCCACTAACCCTGAACACCCTGTCAGACAAGGTGTTCGCCGACGGAACAGCCGAGGCGATAAAATACGCCGTCTTGAAAAGCCCTTCGCTATTTGAAACCTTAAGCAAGACTTCACGCGACTCGCTTATGAATATTATATCCGACATAGTTTCGGAATGTGTTTGCATAAAAGGCGACATTGTCAGTCGTGACGAATTCGACCGCGGTGAACGGCAACTTTTAAACTTAGGACACACGATAGGACATGCGATTGAGAAGTGCAGTAACTACGAAATATCGCACGGTCACGCCATAGCAACGGGCATGGCGATTATGATAAACGGTGCCTCAAAGTTAGCTCTCACAAGTAATATCGACATAAAAAGACAAATCTTTAGTCTTTTAGAGAAATATTTTTTTAAAACTACCTGTGAATTTTCAACGGACGAAATTTATAACGCCGTATTATCAGACAAGAAGAGACATTCCCAAAATATAAACATAATACTGCCAACCCAAATCGGGCAGTGCGAAATAAGAAAAATTACACTTGAAACTATGAAAGACATTATCAGAGAAGGGAACTTTAAAAATGGCTAAGGCAATAATTAAGCCGGTGTTTACTGAATCCGGCAGGAGATTGAGCGGCGTGATAAGGGCTGTTTCAAGCAAATCTTATGCGCATAGATTTTATATCGCCGCCGCTTTGGCAAATGCCGACACGCAGGTTATTTGCAACGATATTTCAGAAGATATTGAGGCAACGCGTGATTGTGTCAACGGCTTGAAAAGTTTGAAAAGAGCGCGTGAGGCTCTTGCCGGCGAGTTTTTGTCGTCTGATGAGTCGGTGCTTATACATTGTCGTGAAAGCGGCTCTACTTTGCGTTTCTTATTGCCGGTTGCCGCCGCGCTTCTTGAAAACGAGAGTAGTTTTAAATTCACCGGCACGGGCAATCTGCCCGAACGCCCGATTGGTGAGCTTATGGACGTTTTGTCCTGGAAATCGGTTGAGTTCAGCTCTGAGAAACTGCCATTTTCGGTTAGCGGTAAACTAAGAAGCGGTGACTTTAAAATTTCAGGCAACATAAGCTCTCAGTATATTTCGGGGCTTTTGCTCGCGCTTCCGCTACTTAAAGGCGACAGCAGAATAATACTTGAGAATAAGCAGATTCAATCAGAAAGCTATGTCGAAATAACTCGAGATGTTTTACGCCGCTTTGGAATTTTAACTATGCGAACTGAATACGGATATTACGTGAAAGGCTCACAAACCTATAAATCACCCGGCAGAATAGAAGTTGAGGGCGACTGGTCAAACGCCGCTTTTTTCTATGCCGCCAATAAATTAGGCAGCAGCGTTGAACTAACAGGGCTTAATCACAACAGCAATCAAGGCGACATGAAAATTGTTAAGCTTTTAGAAAATTGGGGCGAGCCTGAATTTAAAAACGATGAGTTTGATATGGTCATCGACCTCACCGATATTCCCGACCTTTTCCCCATTTTAGCTGTAGTTGCCGCTTTTCAACCGGGAACAACCGTCTTTAAAAACGTTGAACGGCTAAAACTGAAAGAAAGCGACAGGATTGAAAGCACAAAGGCTATGCTTATCTCTTTGGGCTTGTGGCGTAATGGCTTTGAACTCTTTAAAAACAGCTTGGTAATAGAGGGCGGCTTCGAGTATTTAAAAGGCGGCATTGTGAAAAGTTTCAACGACCACAGAATCGTCATGGCGGCGGCAATTGCCGCCACACGTTGCAAAGGCCCGACAGTTATAGAGGGTTGCGAGGCGGTTAAGAAATCTTATCCGCGTTTCTTTGAGGATTATAAAAAATTGGGGGGTGACGTGGTTGTCTCTTTATAAGGGAGAGCGATTGTCGATAAATGTGTTCGGCGAATCTCATGGAAAGGCAATTGGCGTGGTAATCAACGGCTTTCCGGCGGGTGAGGTTGTTAATATTGACGAGTTACAAAAGTTTTTGGCGCGCCGCGCACCGGGGCAAAGCGCGCTGTCCACAGCGCGAAAAGAGCCTGACATTCCCCAATTTTTATCGGGAATAAAAGACGACATTATCGGCGGCACACCAATTTGCGCGGTTATAACCAATACCGACCAACGCTCGCGCGACTATGAAGCTATGAGATATACTCCACGTCCGGGACACGCCGACTTCGGCGCGTTTGAGCGGTTTTCGGGACACGCAGACATGCGCGGCGGCGGCCATTTTTCGGGTAGGTTAACCGCCCCTTTATGCGTTGCAGGTGGAATAGCAAAGCAAATCTTAGCAAGGCAAAACATAGAAATAACCGCGAGAATTAAGTCCATTGGCGGCGTTGTTGCTCAAAAGCCGCAGTGTGAGCCGACACCGCAAATGAAAGAGCGAATCTTAGAGGCAAAATCGCAAGGCGACTCGGTGGGCGGTATAGTCGAGTGCGAAATAAACGGCATTAAAGCCGGTGTGGGCGGTCTTATGTTTGAGAGTCTCGAAAGCAAAATAGCCGCGATGATTTTCGCAATCCCTGCTATAAAGGGCATAGAGTTCGGCAACGGTTTCGCCGCCGCCGCACTTATAGGTTCTGAAAATAACGACGAGTTTGTCTTTAATAAAGAGATAGTCAGCACAAAAACCAACAATCACGGTGGAATTTTAGGGGGCTTAACCACGGGAATGCCTATCGTATTTTCGGTTGCCGTAAAGCCAACGCCCTCAATCGCTAAAACACAAGATACAATTAACTTAGACACAAAGCAAGCGGTTAAACTAAGCATAGACGGCCGACACGACCCCTGCATAGTTCCACGCATACTACCATGTATCGAGTCCGCCGCCGCTATAGTCGCACTTGATACAATTGACAATTGACAATGGACAATTGACAATTATTGTGTCCGCTTACGCGGACGGATTTTGAATTTATAACGAGAAGGTGGTTTTATGAAGAAGTTCTTTGGTCTCATCGGCGAGAAGCTTTCTCATAGTTTTTCGCCGTTCATTCAAAACGGCTTTGCCGCGTCGTTGGGAATTGATTGGTATAACTATCAAAAATATGAGTTGCGCTGTGATGAGTTAGATGGTTTTTTTAATGCCCCCGATTTTGGTGGGGTTAATGTGACTATTCCCTATAAAAAGGCGGCGTTGAAATATTGCGATGAGCTGTCTGATGTTGCGCGTGAAATTGGCTGTGTAAACTTAGTTTATAAGAGAGACGGCAAATTTTACGGCGACAACTGTGATTATTACGGGCTGTCACAGGCTCTCGCCGAGCAAAATATAGACTTAAAGGACAAAAATATATTGATTTTGGGAACAGGGGCTACCTCTTTGACTGCCGCCGCGCTATGTAAAAACTTAAACGCGCGCGAAATTTTGAAAGTCTCAAGAAGCGGCAGTCTATGTTACGAAAACGTTCACGAGCAAACGCAGGCGCAGGTTATAATAAACACCTCCCCCGCCGGAATGTACCCCGACACCGCAACGTCTCTTATTCAACTCGAGCGTTTTCCTAATCTTTACGCGGTTGTGGACGTAGTAGCCAATCCACTAAAAACACGATTACTCTTACAGGCGCAAGAGCGCGGAGTGAAATTTGTCGGCGGTCTTTCAATGATGGTGCACCAAGCCCGAAAGAGCGCGGAAATATTGCTGAATAGCAAAATATCAGACACAACAGTAAAGCAAACCATGAACGCCCTCTTTAACATTAATCGAAACATAGTGTTAGTCGGAATGCCCGGCAGCGGCAAGACCGAAATCGGCAAAATTTTAGCCGCCAAATTGCCAAGCGCGAAATTTACAGACACCGACAGCGAAATAGAAAGAAACGAGAACATGCCTATTTCTGAAATATTCAAGCAAAAAGGTGAAGAATATTTTAGGGAATGTGAAAAGCGTGTCATCGAAAAGTGTGGCAAAGAGCATAACCTCATTATTTCAACCGGCGGCGGAGCAGTTCTCGACAGAGAAAACCGCCACAACCTAAGGCAAAACGGAGTTGTTTTTTACATCGAACGTGCTATAGAAAAGTTGGCATGCGACCAAAGACCGCTCTCAAAAGACACAAAAACACTAAAAAAACTCCTCGCTCAAAGAGAGCCGTTGTATAAAGAGTGCGCCGACAAACACATCGAAAACAATGCCGATATCGAGTCGGCAGCAAAAGAGATATTGACAGTTGACGAGAAAGGAAATTCTTAGAATGAAAGTTCAAAACAATGAAAAGCTTGGGCTTAGGGTCTCGCGCAATACAATTATCGTGAATTCTATTATTTCAGTGTTTAAGCTGTTTGCCGGGGTGTTCGCCAATTCAACGGCTATGATTTCAGACTCAATACACTCTATGTCTGACTCTTTAAGCACAATCATTGTTATGGTTGGGATTAAAATAGCGGGGAAAGAGGCTGACGAAGAACACCCTTACGGACATGAACGTTTTGAATGTATGGCGGCGTTAATTTTAGCAGGCATTTTGTTTTCAGTCGGAATCGGCATAGGGTGGGCAGGGGTTGATAAAATTATCGACTTGAGTAAAGGGGAAACCGTTCTCGAACAACCGGGGTTGCTCGCGCTTATTGCCGCTTTAGTTTCAATCGCCGCCAAAGAATGGATGTATTGGTATACTTTAGATGCCGCTAAAAAAACGGGGCTTACCTCTCTTAAAGCCGATGCATGGCATCACCGCTCAGACGCGCTGTCTTCAATCGGAAGCTTTGTGGGTATTCTTTTCGCAATGAACGGATTCTTGGTTATGGACCCGTTGGTTTGTGTCGTGATTTGCGTGTTTATTATCAAGGTCTCGTATGACATATTCAAAGATGCGGCAGACAAAATGGTGGATAAAACTTGTGATGCCACAACAACTGCCGCGGTGAGAGCGGCAATACTTGAACAAGAAGGGGTAATTCAAATCGACCTGCTTCACACGCGCCGTTTCGCAAGCAGAATATACGTTGACATAGAAATCGCCGTTGATGCCAACTTAAGCGTAGTCGCCGCGCACGACATATCTCAAAGAGTGCAAGACAGCGTGCAAGCAAAATTTGAAAAGGTTAAACATTGCATGGTGCATATTAACCCTTATGAGCCGCCAAATGAATAATTAATTATCTTTTGATTTCAAATCTCTTATCTTCAAAAACACGGCGCAAATCACGGTTAAGACGGCTGTCATGCTGACAAAGCCTAAACCCACGGTTATGTCAAAAACAGTTGCCACGAACCCTACAGCCATAGGGGTGATAATTCCTCCCGTGCTTGCGATTGCCAACAGCGTTCCCATTGCCGCGCCTGAACCTTTCAGAATTTTCCCTGTCGCCCCGATGGTGGTCGGATATATTCCGGCGAAAAAGAACCCGAATAAAATTATTGCCGCCGCCGTAAGAGCCTGATTAACGCTTGTGATAAACACAATAAACATAACCGCCGCACAAAAAGAACAGATTAGAATCAATGTCTTACTGTTAAATTTGAGCGAAAGAAATGCTGTAGTCAGTCGCCCGACTATAATAACCGCCCATAAGAGAGACAATATGAGTTGCGCCAACCCTGAGTCCATTCTGCCAGAATCCACTAAATATGTAACCACCCACCCATTGACTGCTGTTTCTGTTCCCAAATAGAAAAACATGACTCCTGCGGCAAGATAAAAATCGATGTTCTTGTAAAACTTCGGTTTGTTTTGGTCGGGGGGCGGTGTTTTTTCTGTTGCCACCTGAGGATTTCCGGCTGCCACCGGAGGCTCTCCGGTTTTGGGTAAAAGCAGAGAATATACTATTAAGATGCTGAGTGAGAAAACTACACCCACTAAGACAACTGTTTTCCAGTCGTGGCCCATGTTGAGAAGAATTGATGCCATGAGCGGAGAGACAAATGCCCCCACGGCAAAAAACATGTGCAGAAGGTTAAGATAAACAGACTTTCCTGCCGACATGTCGTTAACTATGGCGTTATTGACGTTGCTAATACTGCCCCTGCCTATCCCCGTCAAGAGGAAGGCGGGCAGCAGAACGAATATATGAGAGCTTAAGACAATCCCCAAATAAGACAGGAAAAGCAAAGACGAAAGGGCGATTATGGTTTTTTTGCGCCCGACTCGCCCCAACAAAAATAACACCGCGAAACCGGCGACTAAATTGCCTATTGAATGGGCTGACAAAAAAATCCCGGCGGTGTCGTAGTCTATTTTATAGTCTGCCATCAAAAACGGCATTACCGCCCCCATGACGAGAGCCATCATTCCGTTAACAAAAAATGTGTAATATACACAAAAGAATGCTCGTTTCTTCATACTTTAAATGAAGGAATGGCGGCACTTTTATGGAAACTCATTTCATGCCTACGGTCGATTTCGTTTTTTAAGCGTGTGTCCTCACAAACTTTTTCGCGAATATATTTGTCTAAAACGTCATAACTAAACCCCAAATTTTCCTCGTCTGTTTTGCCGCTCAACCCATCTTCAGGAGTTTTGTCTGTAAATTTGTGGGCTAACCCCAACTCTTTGCCGAGCAATTTTATTTCGCTAACGGTAAGTTGAGAAAGTGGGCTGAAATCGCCCGCCGCATCACCGAATTTAGTGGAATATCCAACCCAACTTTCGCTGAGGTTGCAGGTATTAGCCACCCTGCCCCCTACAATCGCGCTGACGGCATAAAGTGTTGTCATTCGTATTCGCGCAGGGGTATTAGAGGTGGCGTTGTCGTTTAATTTAAGCCCTGTTTTGGCTATTTCATCGTATAACGAGAGAGTCGGATTTCCGATATTGACTTCAATGCAAGGAATGTCTAATTCCTCGCAAAGAGCGCGTGCCACGTCAATATCCCACTGTTCTCCTTGCGGCATGAGAACGCCTAAAACACGCTCTTTTCCCAACGCTTCTTTGCACAGCGCGGCAACCACACTGCTGTCTTTGCCGCCGCTTATTCCTATAATTGCCTTTGTCTGAGAACAAGCGTTAGTTTTAAAATAGTCTTTAATCCACTCAACGAGCTGTTGTTTTACTGTTTTTGCGTTAAACATAAAGGCTCCTTTCTACTTTCAACTCCACGCGGATAGATTAAAGGTGGGTTGAACTCAAACATTTTCCATTCTTCCTCGGTTAAATCAGCCTTTTTAATGCCTTTCTCACGGCAATAAATATTCGCCGCATGATAGTCGTAATCGAGTATTAGTTTTTTCCCCGGATAATACGCTACATAACCCCCTGCTTTGGCGGCGGCTTCGTCTAATGTTAAACCATTATATCTATCATCGAACATTCAAATCACCCTCTAACGTGTATTTTTCAATTAGTTCTTGTGCTTGTTCCATTTCAATTTCTTCGTAATTTCATCAGCCGTTGTAATAGAAAATGTTGTCTGCAAAATTTCCCCTGTTGCGACTTCTTCAAGACAAGGAGTTAACTTGTCTATTAATAGAGCTATTCTCATTTTCTCGGTAATTCCTCTCTACATTATTGTATCATTCCGCTTAAAGTGCATATAATAAGGAAAAGAAGAAAGCGGAGGAATTTTATGATTATAGTGGTCTTTTCTGTACTCTCGGTAATTTCGGCGTTCACTTTGTTGGCTTGTATAAGAATGGGTGATATTACCGAACTGATTTCAAGCGGCGACAGCCCTGTTGGAAAATCATAGTTGTTGATTAGCGACAGCGTTTAAAGTCATGTCCCCGACTGTCCCATTAAGATATTCATAATAGCCCTGACACCCAATCATAGCCGCGTTATCGCCGCATAATGAGAGCGGCGGATAATAAAATTCTAAACCGTGAGCGGCAATTTTCTCTCTCAAAAGAGAGTTTGCCGCAACGCCACCCGAGAGCGCGAGAGTTTTATATCCGTGCTCTCTTGCTGCGTTCACGAACTTTTCTGACAATATCTCGCAAACTGTATGCTGAAAGCTTGCCGCCAATGAAGGTATGTCTAATTCAACCTTCTTTTGTTTCGCATTGTGGATTAGGTTGAGCGTTGCCGTTTTAAGCCCTGAAAAACTAAAGTCGTATTTGTTAGCAGTCTTCGGAAAGGGAAGCTTATATTTTTTCGAGTCACCGTTCAAAGCCGCCTTCTCAATGTGAATTCCGCCGGGATAAGCCAACCCCATAGCGCGCGCCGCCTTGTCAAACGCTTCGCCTGCCGCATCGTCAATGGTTCTCCCGATTGTGGTGAAGCGTGTGTAGTCGTCAACCTTCATAATTTGGGTATGGCCGCCTGATACAACCATTGCAAGATAAGGGGGGCTAAGCGATTTGTGGGCGATATAATTTGATGCGATATGCCCTTTTATGTGATGCACAGGAATAAGCGGTTTATTCGCCCCCAAGGCAAAACCTTTTGCAAAGTTCACCCCGACTAACAAAGCCCCGACAAGCCCGGGCGCGAAAGTCACGGCAATTGCGTCTATATCCTTTTTCCCAACCCCTGCCGCGCTTAATGCCGATTCGCAGACCGATGAAATGCACTCACAATGCAGCCGTGAGGCAAGCTCAGGTACCACGCCGCCGTAAAGACTGTGTTCGTCAAGCTGGGTTGCTGTTATATTTGACAAGACATTCCTACCATCTTCAACAACAGCGCAAGACGTTTCATCACAAGATGATTCAATTGCTAATATGAGCATATACAACTCCCAATATCCAAAAAGTTTTCTAACTTTAAATTTTCAGCGCGTGAAGCAGGGTTTATTCCGCATTGCAACAGCAACTCTCTCAATTTTTCTTTTGGAATGTCAAAATCAGATGACAGAGGGTTTATGATTTGTTTTCGCCGCTGTGAAAAAACCGACTTCACGACTTTAAAAAACCGTTTTTTGTGAACCTCGTCAAGATTATGTTTCCCCGTAATTGTGATTTTAATTACCGTGCTGTCTACCTTCGGGGCAGGGAAAAAACTGCGCGCCGAAACATCAAACAATCTTTCAGCCTCACCGTAATACCTAACCGCCGCACTGATTGCCCCACACTCTCTTGTTCCGGGCAAAGCGACAAGCCGTGTCGCCACCTCACTTTGAACCATAACAGTGACTGCTCTTATCGCAGGCGAGCCGCCTGTTTCAAACCGAGAACAGGTTTGTTCTGTTTGCAACAGCTCACGCGCTGGTTGAACTTGAGCTTCCGGCAGAGCCTCTATCTCAAGCAAACGCATAATAACAGGGGTGGTAATATAATAAGGCAGGTTAGCGCAGCACACAACGTCCATTCCTTTAAAATGCGACTCTAACAGCTCTTTTAAGTCCAACTCTAATATATCGCCGTAAATAATCTTTGTGTTTGTGTCTAAAAATTCAGCCAACGTTTCTTCTAACACAGGGGCGAGGGTTTTGTCAATTTCTACCACAACAACTTTTTTATATCGCAAAGCCAACTCTCTTGTCAACACCCCGACACCAGCCCCGATTTCAAGAACCCCGACATTTTCGTTTGTTTCGCCGACACCACCCAAGCGTGCGATTTTCGGGCAAACTGACGGGTTAATCAGAAAATTTTGCCCCAAAGAACGGCTGAACGAAAAGCCATGCTTTTGAAGCAGGGCTTTTATTGTTTTAATGTTAGTTAAATTCAATTCGCCACTCATTTCTCATTATTTCAAATATGTCGCCAACGGCGACACCAAAACTGTCAACTGTCAATTGTCAATTGTCAACTGTAAAAGTCTTGCTTGGTTATATCCATATGAATCAAGTCGTGATATTGGTTATTCAAATAATATGCCGCTCTTCTTCGCCCAAACTCGCGAAAGCCCAATCGTGTGTATGCTTTGATTGCGGCCTCGTTAAAGGGCAACACCCTGAGCATTAAGTTGTTCAAATTCAACACGCCAAAACAATAGCCCATCATAAGGCTTAACGCCTCGCTTCCGTAGCCCATTGAGCGGTCGCCTTGTTCGCCTATGAAAATCCCCACTGTTGCCACTCTTTGAATATGGCAAAGCTCTTCAAGCCCGATATGCCCGACAAGCCTGTTTTCTTTGAGCGTTATGATTGAATATTGCTGGCTTTCGTTTTCTAACGACTCTGTGAGCCATTTCTTTTCAGACAAAAGGTTAACCTGAAAATGGCTTGTTGCTAATCCGTCAGAGACCGCGCTGTCATTGAGCCATTTTGTATAACTCTCAACAGAATCTTCGCTCATCGGCGAAAGATAGACCTTCTCTCCGACAATTTTTTTGTAGTGGCTCATTTTTTAAACATGTCCTTTTCTATAATTAAGATAAGATTCTAACAAAACAGCGGCGGCTAAAGCATCTACACACTCTTTTCGCTTTTTGCCACGGCGGTTAAGTTCGTTCATGATATTGTTAGCCGAAACAGTAGTCGAACGCTCATCCCACATAATCACCGGCGTGCCTTCGGTTTCAGACCGCTTTATTTCTTCGCGCAACTTATCGGCAAACATTTCGCACTTTTGACTTCGTGGGCCTTTGGTTCCGTTCATGTTGATGGGGTTTCCGACAATTATTTCTTCAACCTTATATTCTATAGCCGCCGCCGCGACTTGTTTAACACAAAGAGCAAAATCTTTCTCGCGGATAGTCTTAGCCGGACTTGCTATAGTCGCGGTTAAGTCGCTGACAGCCAAACCCGTTCGCGCATCCCCATAATCAACTGCCATAATTCTCATTTTCAGGAGTAACCTTTCAATATATAGGATTTTTCAACTGTCGCTTTTTTCAAGACTGCTAATCGTTTTGTTCAAAACTTCGGTTAAAATGTCATCAGGGAGTTCTTCAACGAAGGAGTATTTTCTTGCTTTTAAATCTACGGTTCTAAAGTGGTCGCAAAAAATGAAACCCGTTGTTTTTGTTCGTTTGTCAAGAGGAACATGCATAGGAAAACCCTTAGAGGTGTTGCTAATGGGACAAATACAAATGATATTTGTGATATTAACCATAAAATTGTTAGAAATGACAACAGCAGGACGATAGCCGCCTTGCTCATGCCCTTTAATCGGGTCAAAGTCGATTTTGATTATGTCTCCTTGTTTCAGCATATTTCGTCACCCACAGGTTTTCCCCAGTCAAATTCTTCTTGATGAAAGAATTTATCGGTTGGGTAGTCTTTAAAGTATTCTTGTATGCTTTTTCGTGTCTGCCCTTTTGAGCGAGTGAGAATAATTTTATCACCGTCAACCATTACATCAAGTTTTGTTTTGTCGGTAATCCCAAGAGAAGAAAGAAAGTTTTTGTTAAATATCACACCATATTGTGTGCCCCAACGATTTACTGTTGTGGTAGTCATGACACCCTCCTTATAATCCGCCACCGCCGGTTATATTTTTTGTACCAACAACAAGAACACGTCACTTTCTATGTTGTTTTTGATTAGAGTGGCTCTGTGCCATTGATAGACACCGCCGAAACATTCTTTTCTGTATTCAAAATGGGTTACTTCAGAGGCTGACTTTCTAAAGACCCCGAGACTTTCGGGCGACATGAGTTGTCTTACGGTCTCAGCATCTTCAGGGTGAATGTGTTTTCTGAAAAAGAAGGTCAAAGTCGCATCAAGGTCGCCTTCTTTCACAAACGGGTCGTCAAGCGAATTGTTTTGAACTAAAACGATTTTGTGATTTTTTATGTTCAATTCATAAAACGCACCGCTTAAATTGCTGAAAGCAAGCTTCAAGTTTTGTTGAAGTTCCATCGGCTTATCGGCGTATTTGAAGTAAATCAAAGCTAAGCGTGACGATTCTTGCGATTTGCCTATTTTAGCTACTGTTATGGTATAGTTTGCATATTCCTCTTTAAGACATAAAAGACGGCTGTCAAAAACCTTTGCACGATATTCGTGGGTTATGGTTTTGTCTCCTCTTTCAAAACACGCCATGATGTTGTCTGCCGCGATTGTTTTCAAGAACTCAAACCTATCTTCCGGCAAAAGCTGTGTTTCGGCAAACGCTTGAATTTCACGCGAGAAGATGCCGCTTTTGCCCATGTGTGCGAATTTATTATTGCCGTTTGAGACGATTTTAACGGTGTCTCTTCTTAAGTCAGTCTCCCAGACCATTTGCTCGGTGTTTTTCAACAACGATGAATATTTCATATAAACATCGTCTATCCCCGGGCTTTGAAGTTGTGCCGTTGAGCTTGTTTCGATTTTTTCCGACTCTTCTATTTTGTCGTAACCTCTAAACGATTTAGCGTATTCAATAAAATCGGCAACGCACAGTGGCTTTGAATAGACATAGCCTTGAACTATTCCGCAGCCTATTTTGCGCAGAAACTCAATTTGTTCTTCGTCCTCAATGCCTTCGGCGACAATCTCCATGTCTAAACCTCTGCCCATGGCGATTACCGATGCAATAAGAGAGTTATTACGCCTTAGGTTTTCTTTGTCGCCTATGAAAAACTTTCGGTCCATCTTAAGCGTGTCAACGGGAAGCTCTTTAAGAACGTTAAGGGACGAGTGCCCCGAGCCAAAGTCGTCAAGCGAGCAATAAAATCCGTTAGCCTTAAGAGTATGTATAATGCGTTGAAAAGTTTGATAATCTTCAAATGCGGCACTTTCGGTAAACTCAAGCTCAAGTCTTTTGTCGGGAATGTGATATTTGTTCTTGGTTTTAGTATAAAATTCAACGAAATCACTCTTGTATATGTCAATCCGCGAAACATTAACTGCCACTCTCATGCCTTCAAACCAGTCCTCGTTCAAAGAACTCGCCACAAATTCACAGACCTTCTCGAAAATATAGCGGTCTAACTCAATCACAAAGCCATTCTTTTCAAAAATCGAAATAAAAGAACCGGGTAAAACAATCGTTCCGTTGGGTTTTTTCCACCGCACCAAAGCCTCAGCACTCATAATTTCGTCATGCTTCATCAAATAATATTGAGGTTGAAGATAAAAACAGAACTCGTCGTTGCTCAACGCCTCTTTCATGGTGTCGATAATTTCACTCTCACGCAAGGCATTCGAGCGCATATCCTCGTCATAAACGACACAACTTGTTTTCTTCTCGCCGGCAACTCGCAAGGCTATAAGCGCGCAGTTGACAAAGTCAAAAATGTTTATTGCTTCACAGTCGTTTAAAGTATAAATCCCACAATAAATCTCACCAATGTTTTCATCAAGAGAGAGCGTGCTGTTTCTTTTGATTATTATCCTAAGCTCTTTGAAAAAGTTGAGCAGCTGATTTAAATCGTTTCGGCGAAGCAAAATAACAAAGTTATCAGCGGTGAATCGCGCTTGAATTTCACCCGGCATAAGAACCTTAGCTATGCTTTTAGCGAGACACTTAATCAATCGGTCACCCTCTTTAGTGCCGAAAACTTCGTTGATATATTTAAAATTGCGAATATTGATTTGCATAATCGAATAGTTTTTATGCCCATGTTTAAACAGAATCTTTTCGGCATCATACAAGAAACACTTTCTGTTCCTCACACCGGTGAGCAGGTCGGTATTCTCAAGATTATAAGCATGAAGCCGGTATCTCTTTCTTTGAAGGAATATAATTACCCCAAAGACAATCAACACCAAAATAATAACAGACAGCAAAATAACCAAATGGGTAACGCTCAACCGCGCAACCGGCGAAACATCGCCGGCAGAAGAACCCACAGCCAAATTAATAATATTTCCGAAAACTTTCATGCTGACACTCCCAACAGAATTAATCATAACTGTTATATGTTATTCTATTATAACCTATTCTCATCTCAAAGTCAAACAAATTCTAAAATTTAACAAAGTTTTTAACTATTTTTAAAAACGTCGCCAAAGGCGACACCATAACTGTCAATTGTCAATTGTCAATTGTCAACTGTTCGTCAACTGTCTCAAACTTATACCCCACGCCCCACACTGTTTTGAGTTTCCATTTTGCTGTTACTTTTGAAAGTTTGTTGCGGATTCGCCTGATATGCACATCAATTGTTCGCGAGTCGCCGTAATATTCAAAGCCCCAAACATCGTCAAGCAGTTGGTCGCGAGTGAAAACTTTGTTTGGGCTTGACACTAAGTAAAAAAGAAGTTCTAACTCTTTCGGTGGCGTGCTAATCATTTCACCGTCAAGCCATAGCTCATAGCGGTTCATGTCAATTCGCAACTTATCATGCTCAACTGTTTTGCTTTTCTTTGAACCCGAATGTTGCCAACCGCGATTTATTCTTCTGAAAATCGCTTTTATTTTCTCGCAGAGAGTTTCAAGCTCGAACGGTTTTATGAGATAGTCGTCCACCGCGAACTCAAGCCCTGAAATTTTATCGAACTCTTCTTCTTTGTGGGCAGTCATTATAATAGCGACATCAGAAAACCGCCTCACCTCACGGCAGACCTCACCCCCATTTTTGTCGGGTAATGTCTCGCTCAAAATCATCACGCCGGGGTTAAACTGAACACACTTTCTCAATGCCTCGTCAGCAGTATTAGCCAACACAACACCAAACCCCACATTCATAAGATGAAGTTGGAGCAAATCGCAAACATTTTTATCCGCTTCGGCAATTAAAATCTTTTCTAAATTTTCCGGCATAGTTTCAAAACCTTAATTGTTAAATTTTTGTTAATTTATTATAACATATTCAAAATCGTTTATCAATAGTTTTGCCATATTTTCAATTATTAATTTTTCATATAAATTCAAGTCATTTTAGCCTAAATTTTGTTAAATTTCACAAAATTTAAAAAAGTTTTATAAAACGCTTGATTTTTTTTTAAAATCAGTTAAAATATTAAATAGTGGTTAGCACTCAAAGCCAAAGAGTGCTAATCAAATAAGAGAATAGTAAAAGGAGGCAGGTATACTATGATTATCAAGCCATTAGCAGACAGAGTTGTAATTAAAATGCTGGAAAGCGAAGAAGTTACAAAGGGTGGAATCATTCTCGCAAGCGCGGCAAAAGAGAAACCCCAAGTTGCCGAAATCACGGCTGTGGGTCCAGGCGGAATTGTTGACGGAAAAGAAGTTCAAATGCAAGTCACAGTCGGGAATAAGGTGCTCATCAGCAAATATGCGGGCACTGAGGTAAAAATCGACGGGCAAGAATACACAATCTTGCGCCAGTCGGACATTTTGGCAATAGTAGAATAAGGAGGATAGATTAGCATGGCAAAACAAATTATTTACAGTGAAGAAGCCAGAAAGGCTCTTCAAACAGGGATTGACAAAATAGCGGATACCGTAAAAATTACATTGGGCCCAAAGGGCAGAAACGTGGTGTTGGATAAAAAATTCGGTGCCCCACTAATCACTAACGACGGCGTTACAATAGCCAAAGAAATTGAGCTTGAAGATGCGTTTGAAAACATGGGCGCGCAGTTGGTTAAAGAAGTTTCAACCAAAACCAACGATGCGGCAGGCGATGGAACTACCACCGCCACACTGTTAGCGCAAGCAATCGTTCGCGAAGGCATGAAAAATATCGCGGCGGGGGCTAATCCGATGATTGTAAAAAAAGGTATTCAAAAAGCAGTTGACACAACCGTCAGCGAAATTAAAAAGAACTCACAAAGCATTAACGGAAGCGAAGACATTGCTCGCGTAGCCACAGTTTCGTCCGGCGATGATGAAATAGGAAAACTTATTGCCGAAGCGATGGAAAAAGTCACAAAAGACGGCGTGATTACTATAGAAGAAAGCAAAACAGCCGAGACTTACACCGACGTGGTTGAGGGAATGCAATTCGACCGCGGTTACGTCACACCTTATTTAGCAACCAATGCCGAAAAAATGACAGCTGAATTAGACGACCCTTATATTTTAATCACTGATAAAAAAATCTCGTCAATTCAAGATATTATTGGAATTGTGGAGCAGGTTGCGCAAAGTGGCAAAAAACTTTTAATCATTGCTGAAGATATTGAGGGAGATGCACTCACTACGCTTATTCTCAACAAGCTTCGCGGGACTTTCGTTTGTGTCGCAGTAAAAGCCCCCGGTTTCGGCGACAGAAGAAAAGAAATGCTTCAAGATATAGCCGTTCTTACGGGCGGTCAGGTAATCACCGAAGATTTGGGCTTAGAGCTTAAAGAAACAACTATTGAACAGTTAGGGCGCGCTAAGCAGGTTAAAGTCAGCAAAGAAGATACCATTATTGTTGACGGCGCGGGCGACAACAACGCAATTAAAGACAGGGTTTCTCAAATTAAAGCGGCAATTGAAGATACCACCAGTGAATTTGACACAGAAAAACTTCAAGAACGCTTGGCAAAATTAGCCGGCGGCGTTGCGGTAATCAAAGTGGGTGCGGCGACCGAGGTTGAAATGAAAGAGAAGAAACTCAGAATTGAAGATGCTCTCGCGGCAACCAAAGCAGGGCTTGAAGAGGGTATTATTGCCGGCGGCGGCGCGGCGTTAATCGCGGCTATGCCCAAAATAGAAGAACTGATTGACGCGCTTGAAGGCGACCTCAAAACCGGCGCGAAAATTATTCTGCGTGCGTTAGAAGAACCCACACGCCAAATGGCACTGAACGCAGGACTTGAAGGCTCAATCATAATTGATGCTATTAGAAAGAAAAACCAAATCGGCTACGGCTTTGACATTGCCAAAGAAGAATACACCGACATGATAAGCGCAGGGATTGTCGACCCCGCAAAAGTAACTCGAAGCGCGCTTCAAAACGCAGCATCAATAGCAGGAATGGTATTGACAACTGAAAGCCTTGTAGCAGACAAACCAGAAGAAAACCCAGCCCCTGCAATGAATCCGGCGGCTATGGGTGGGATGTATTAAGGCAGTTGACAGTGTACAGTTGAGAGTTGACAGTTTTGATGTCGCCTTGCGGCGACGAAATTAAAATAATAAGCCCGTCCCAAATCAGCGCACTATTGCAGGGGGCGGGCTTGCCCGTTAAAGTGAAGGCAGGGGGTATGTTTAGTATTTTCGTCTGTCCGTCTCCCCTCTACCCACCATCGGAAAAACAATTTTGAAAAAGTCTTGACAAAACAACGTTTACGTTGTATACTATATATTAGCAACCGAAAAAACCGACAGTGAAATTGTAATCAAACGTGCCAAAGAAATAGGCACAAAACTAAACAAGACTTTCATTTAGGAGGAAATAGCTATGTTTGTACACGTCCCTTTTGAAGAAATTTTTAACAGCACAATTGCAACAGACCCCGAACTAAAGAAGATGTGGGACGAGAGCAGAACCGAGTATCAAGTGTTAGGCGAATTAATCAAGATGCGAAAAGAAAAGGGTATGTCGCAATCAGAGTTAGCCGCAAAAGCAGGAAGCAAGCAACAAGTCATTTCACGGATTGAAAACAAAGAGAGCAGTCCGACTTTGAAGACCATGTGCCGTATGCTTGACGTGTTAGGTTATGATATTCAATTTGTCCCACGAAAAAAAGCATAATAAAGCTCTAAAAACGAGGTAGCGTAATATGTTTTGGAAAAAGAAGGAGATTTACCTACAAGTGCAGTGTAGACATTGGAGAACTCCATGATAACAGAATTAAATAAATTGATAAAAGCCGAATCTAAAAAATTCTTAATAGGATTGTTCGGCTTAAATATAGCTGTTTTTGCCGCTTTAGCCTTAGTGGTTGTTCAGTATATGATGGGTTTAGAGTTTATTGTGTTTCATGTCATATTGGCTTATTTACTGTTTTTGCCTTTTATCACAATATGCGGTCTTGTTATCTGCATTATGCGAACAATTAAACCAAATGCTGAAAAGGGCATAAAACTGTTCTGCAACAAAACTGACAGTCCACAAGAAACTTTTAGGCGTTTGGAGCAGACTTGGGAACATGGCACTGCTTTTGTGCAAAATCAAGCAAACGGGACACTCACAGAGCAATTACCCATTCGCATAGACAGAGACTACCTCATAGGCATTATGGGTTTTTGGTTAAATGTAAAAATCATACCTTTTGAAAATGCCGTTTGGGTTCACGCAGGCAAGCCGGATAAAGAGACCGGAATAGCTGACCGATTGTATATTTACAGTGTAAAAGATAGCATATATAGTCGAAAAAAATATAAAATAAAACCGATGGCAAATGTAGATTTGACAGAAGGTATACTTGATTACATAGTAGATAACTGCCCGAATATTGCGGTTGGGAAATACAAAGAAGCCGAGAACCTTTGGAATAATAAAAATATAGATGGATTGCGTGAATTTGCCGTGGGCAATCGTTCGCGCATTTTCGAAAAGCATAAATCGCAACAGCGCAAAGACAAGGCAGTAATTAAAAGTTTTTGGCATGGCTTTATACAGTTTTGCTCCTTGTTACCGGCATTGGCAATTATAGCCTTGGCGGTGTTTTTAGGTTCCGGAAATGTTAATGATTCTACTACTGTATTTGAGATATTACAAGCATACGAAGCATGGTCGAAGACAGTATTCACTGCTTGCATCGTGGCAATATTGATGATTGTTTTAGTTAATGTTTTTATCATAGTAAAAATGACAGCAACCAAAAAGTTTACACGCTTTACTTTAATAGCTGCTGTTATTTCTATTGGGCTTGTATTTTTTATATATCGGCTGACTACCCCACTTTTTGACACAAATGCATTTAGGGAAGATATTTATGCGATTGAGAATAATACATTGACAACGGGGCTTTATTGGATTGACTTAAACTCATTAAGAGATGATTTAGGAGGAATCATACCGTTTAATGATTTTGGAGAAAGAGTTGTTTATCGACAAGATATGAGCGGTCGCCCCGATGCTCAATGGTGGCTCAGCAGCCTGTATTTCACCGAGAGTCATAACCCCGATTATTTACGCGCCATCGCCGAGTCGAATGAATATCAAGTATGGGAGAGAACACCCGACAGGCGTTACTTCATAGTAACACACACACCCAACTTTAGGTTAGTTGTAGATATAATGCCAACAGCCGATGTTGACAAATAAGCATAGGGCAAAGGGCAGCTTAAATGCCGCCCGGCACAAATAAGTGTCGGGCGGTGTGTTTTTTTGGAATGTCTTGCGGAAATGGGTTCAGGTGGTTATGATTTCGTCATCTTTGTTTTTGCCAAATAATTCCTTTTCCTTTTTCTTCAATTCTTATAGGTTCATTTAATACAGATAGTTCTATTAAGTCGCCAATTTCGCCTTTAAAAGTTGCCCCTTCCGATAATTCTATTATATCAGATATTTCCATAATACCCATATAATATTCAAGGTAATTAGGGTCATCTTCTTCCAATTCACAAGTGCTGGTTTCGGAGATAGTGTCCATAAATCCTTCAATAATTACGCCATTTGACCAATAGACTACTAATTTTTTTTCATCATCGCGAGCATCATTTAATACATTCATCATACTCGTCCATTCCATAAACCTTACCCCTTATTTCTTAGCAGTCGTGCCGTCAGCCACGGTTTTTGTTCGCTGATTGCCGTCAAGATAGTATGTGTAGGTATACTCGGAGATTGTGCCGTTTCCACTCGCGTTTTTCACCGAAGTGACTAATCCGGCAAGGTGCATTAATTAAATAGAATTGGTCACCTGCCTTGAAAGGAACAGTGTTATGAGAAGTAATAAATTTACCAATGCCATTTAAAATGATGATTAAAATTTCAAATGAATTGTCCCAATCTTTGTGTTGCCATTTCGTTTGATAATCTTTTTCAAGTCGAACTGTACACATTCTAACAAAATCTTCGCTTATAAGATGTCCACCGCTATTCTCGAATAAATCCGATTTTTTGATAAGCTTGAAAGATAATGTTTTGTTTTTGTTATATTTTATCAAGGCAGATACCCCCTATTTTCACAAAATCATACAATCATTCCGTTGTCCTTTCGTATATAAAAACTCAAGGAAAAACATACAGCACTTGTAATAAACCCATCATCGGTATATCCCGGGTGAGGGTGATACAAAACTTGCCATAAATTATCTTCTTCCATAAAATTAACTTCGTATATATCATAGTATAATTCAGGGTCATAGGAAGGAGTTGTTCCAATAATTATATCAGCTATTTTTTTTGCGGTCTCTGCATCAGGAACACGGTCTATTTCTACCGGAGCATCAGTCTCATAATCAAGATGCAAGCGTTCACATACCGGTTTCTGAAATATAAGACAGAGGCTTAATGAAATATTTGTTATAAATAAAATTGATATAACAACGTATAAGATTTTCATAGTTTTGAACTCCATGTTTTTATGATATTATTTTAGCATATTTACATTCAAAAGTCAAGGGCGATGGAAGGCTGACATTCATGGTTTATTCGCAAAACTCGCTATTGTTTTTAACTTAAAAAAGACCCGAAAATACACCTTGTATGTTCCAAAAAAATATGTTATAATAAATCTAAAACCTTGAGAAAAAAGATACAGGCAGTTATTGGACAGTTGATTTTATAGAATATATTAAAAACAAGGCGAATGATGATGAATAGAGGAGTTCAAGTCTATGTCCCTAAAAGAAAACAAACTGACAATCCGTAACACAACCGCCGAGTTTCTGACTTTCGCCTACCAAACGGGCGGTGACGGAATCGAAGTGCGTGTGCAAGACGGCACGGTGTGGCTTTCGCAAAAGCTGATTGCAAGCCTTTTTGATACACAATTAGCGAACATAAACATGCACATTACTAACATTATTACAGAAACTGAAATAAACGAAACGGCAACTATTAAGGATTTCTTAATAGTTCAAAAAGAGGGCGACCGTGCGGTTAATCGCAAAATCAAGCACTATAATCTTGATATGATTATCGCCGTCGGGTATCGCGTTAATTCCGCTAAGGCGACCGAATTTCGGCGTTGGGCAACTGTCGTTCTGCGAGAGTTTGCCTTGCGTGGTTATTTAATCGACAAAAAGCGCATGGAAAACGGTATGTTTTTAGACGATGATTACTTTGAACGCTTACTTGAGGAAATCCGTGAAATTCGCCTGTCCGAACGGCGATTTTATCAGAAAATAACCGATATTTACTCGACTTCTATGGACTACGATAAATCCGCCGTGACTACTAAAAATTTCTTTGCAAAAGTTCAAAACAAGCTACATTGGGCAGTTCATCATCATACGGCGGCAGAGTTGATTTACAAACGTGCAGACAGCACAAAAGAGCATATGGGGCTTACGATGTGGGAAAAAGCACCGTCCGGGAAGATTGTAAAGAGCGATGTTTCGATTGCGAAAAATTATCTCACCGAGCATGAAATGCAAGATTTAGAGCTGATTGTTTCGGGATATTTAGACTTGGCTGAGGGTATGGCGCGGCGTAAAATCCCGATGACGATGGCGGATTGGGCAGAGCAGTTGGACATGGTTCTTAAAGCGAGCAAGTATGAGATTTTGGATAATTTGGGGAGGATTACTGCTGAAATCGCAAAGGCTCATGCGGAGAATGAGTTTGAGAAGTATCGAGTTATTCAAGACCGCTTGTTTAAGAGTGACTATGATGAGTTTTTGTCGAGGGTATGATTTTATTCCGGATTCTATTTACATTCCTATTCATAAAATGGCGCACGATATAGCGAAACATAAAAGTCTTAAATCGCCCCACTTTCTGCCGCTCTTTTCCGAACAATTCATCAGGGCTGTCAAAAACGCCAAGGTCTGCTATAATGCCGTCTTTTTGAATGTAGGTGTTACCCCCGTTCCATTCCACAGGTGGGTTTTGAAAGTCGGGTGTAGCCACCGCATAGCCGCAGAATGAGCCTGTGCAGTCTTTGAATTGAGCTTGCAAGCCGCCTAAATAGCGCATATCTAAGATAAACCCCTCTAAATTCAGCCATTGAGCGTTGTAATAAACCTCAACCCACGAATGGAGTATTTCTTTGGGCGACTGCCCGTAATAAAACCCTTTCAGCGTACCCTTTTGTATGATTTTATCCACGAAAAACCCGTGTATACGGCAGGGAATTTGCACGGCGCGGAGCAGAGCCATGAACAGCGTTCCTTTAGTATTGCACTGTCCATAGCCGTCACGCAAAACATCGGCGGCTGAAAGAGTGTCGGCTTTGTTATAGCCGAACGCAATCTCATCGCGGACATAGTTATAAATGGCTAAAATACGCTCTTTTTCGCTTAGTTCACGCCAGTTTCTTTTATGTATGAGGGAGCGTATTTCCGGCGCATTGTAATTGAGCAGAGCGGTTTCGTTTAATAGATTTTCTATCACGTCTTTTCCCCCTTCACAATCTGCATAGTGCCTTTTTTGTAGATTTCGGTTATGCGAAAACCATTGTCGGTAAAGAGTTTTTTCAGCCGCTTATGGCTGAACAGTTTGTTATCACCCGCTTTATACAGTGGGGACAAAAGGTTAAAAATCTGTCTTATCCCGAACGGCAGCCATATTTCAGCCACAATCAAAGTTCCGTTTGTTTTAAGAACTCGATTTGCCTCCCGAAAAAAGTTGCCCGGGGCGTTTAAGTGATGAAGCGCACAGCAAATCGTGAGAATGTCAAAGCGATTATTCTCAAAAGGGAGTTTCTCGCCGCTTGTTACATAAAAATCAATGTCCGCATACTTTCGGCGACACTCGTCAATCATTTTCGGTGAAATATCAATGCCTAATGCCTGTGCGTTACCTTTGCGTTTCAGCGCGCCGATAAGCGTTCCGTTTCCACAGCCAACGTCAAGCACCGTAGCCCCGTTTGGCACCTCGCAGAGTTCAAGGATTTTTGCCTTATAACCTGCTGACATTCTGCCGTCAGGTGTATTGTCATAATCAAATGCGAGACTGTTATACTTTTCGATAGAATATTTTTCGTGTTTATTCATGTTTTTAGCCATGTCCTTTCTTGTGTTTTATAGTATCATTATATCAATAATATTTTCAATATACAAGTACGCACTTTAATGTGGTATAGGAACTAAAAAGTAACTAAACTGCCCCGACACTCTAAAGTGCCGGGGCAAATATATTTATAGGTTGTTCGGTTATTTGTTTTCAGCCACAGGCTCATCGGTCACGACTTCTTCAGCCGCAGGCTCTTCAGTTGCAACTTCTTCAGCCGCAACATCGTCATCAGAGTAGACAAGTGCATCTGGTTGAGATTCGGGTTGCTCGTTTGAGTCGTCATCGGTTGTCTCTTGGGGAATTTCTTTTACTGACAGTGCTTTGACGGAAAGACTGACTCTACATTTCTCTTCGTTTATTTCTGTGATTTTACATTCCACATCTTGACCGATTTGTAACTCTTTGGCAACGTTTGTTACGCGCTCAACAGAAATCTGTGAAATGTGAATAAGCCCGTCAACGCCGGGAATAATGCGCGCGAACGCCCCGAACGGAGTTATGCTCACCACGTTAGCGGTTATAACATCGCCGATATTAAAGTCGTTTAAGAACTTAGTCCATGGGTTGTCGTTAGGGTCTTTAACCCCCAATGAAACCCTTCTCTTAATAGGGTCGAAGTTTTTAACGTATACATCTAACTTTTCGCCGACAGAGACAACTTCTTTCGGGTGTTTGATTCTGTTCCAGGTGAGTTCGGTTAAATGCACCATGCCGTCTACGCCGCCGAGGTCGACAAAAACGCCGTAGCTTTCCATAGACTTCACTTCGCCGGTATAGCGTTGACCGACTTCAATTTGGTTCCAGAAGGCTTCTCTCTTTGCATCAAGTTCTTCTCTGAGAGTCGCTCTTATTGAGCCGACAACACGGTTTCTCTCTTTGTTGACTTCAATAACTTTGAACTTGACAATCTGTTTTTGAAGTTCTTCAAGTTTTCCCGTACGCGGAACGCCCGATTGTGAAGCGGGGACGAAAATTCGCGCCCCTTTATAAATCAAAATCAGACCGCCCTTAACCACCGCCGTTACGGGGGCAGAAAGCGTTTCGCCGCTTTCAAGGGCTTTTTCGATTGTTTCAAGACCCAATACCGCATCTATGCGTTTTTTAGACAGATAAACAACGCCCTCAGCATCGTTTATTGAGGTGACAATACATTCAATTTCATCGCCGACTTTAACCACTTCTTCGGGTTCAAGCCCGGGTTCGGCACTCAACTCATCGGCAGGTATGTAGCCCGAGTGTTTGGTGCCCACGTCAACAACAGCTTCAGTTCTGTTGACCGCAACAACGCAGGCCTTGACCCTGTTCCCTATATATACTCTTTTGAAGGTTCGGTCCACCTCCGCCATGAAATCAATGTCAGAGCCGCTTTCCGTACTCTCGACGACCTTGTTTTTCAATTCTTCGTTCATAAAATTATGAACCTCCTTAATAATCCTCGCGGGCGTTGAAGCACCGGCGGTAATGCCTATTAAAATATCCTTTTGAGGGGATAACAGCATACATATTTGTTCAAGCGACAGCTGACTTTTGTCTTCAACAAAAAAAGTGGGGGTAATGTCAGCGCATATTTGCGCAAGCTTTCTTGAATTGCTGCTACGGCTTGAACCGACAACAATCATCAAGTTACATTCTGCGGCTAATTTACGTGCCTCTTGCTGACGATTAACAGTCGCTCTACATATTGTATCAAATTTTTCGCCGTTTGTACAGTATTTTTTTATAATTTCTTTACAATATCGCCATTGTGCTACATCAAAGGTGGTTTGAGCCATTAAAATTAGTGCATTTTGACGAAAAATTTTTTCGCGCTTCAACAAATCCTCTAATAAAACGGCAGATTTTACTACTTTCACTACGCTGTCACCAAGAGCGTGACCCAACACCGCAGTTATTTCGGGGTGTTCAATATCACCCATTATTATGACATTTTTTCCCAACGCAGTTTGTTCGCTGATAATTTTGTGTAATTTTTTCACATCAGGGCAGGTAGCATCAATATAACGTATTCCCTTCTCGTTCAACAACTCATAAACCCCACGCGAAACACCATGACTTCTTATTATGACCGGCAAGCCGCCGGTTTCAGACCGGGAAAAGTCATTTTTTGTTTGCAACAGTTCTCTCTCATCAATCGAAAACACACCGCGCGCTTCAAGTTCGCGCTTGACGGTGTCGTTATGGATTAGTTCGCCGAGGGTGTAGCCGCCTCCCGCTTGCGCGACTTGCTCGGCAATTTCAACCGCGCGCCTCACGCCGTAACACATTCCAGCCGTTTTAGCAATTCGGCAATCAACCTTCAATTGTCCGCTTAAGCTCTTTAATTTCATTAGTTATTTTCTCACATATACTTCTCAATGTTTTGCGGTTTTCTATATCAAGCTCTATATGATTTAAAGTAATGGGTTTGCCTATCGCGACATCAGCCCTGCTTTCGTCGCCGCCCTTTGCGTACACTATGCAAACAGGGACTATGGGGGCATTAACTTTTGCCGCAATAACGGCAATACCTGAGCGCGCCCTGCCTATTTCGCCGTTTTTTGAGCGCGTTCCTTCAGGAAAAATAACTAAAATTCGCCCCTTTTTGACTTGAGCGGCGGCGTTTTCAAGCGCGCTTGTATCGCCCGTACCCCTATTCACCGGAAACGCACCGCAACAGCGTATGAGCCAGCCGAAAATCGGGTTCTTGAAAAGCTCTGATTTCGCCATAAACGAAAACTTTCCGCGAAACACCGCCCCGACAACCGGAGGGTCTGAATAGCTTTGGTGGTTGCAGGCGATAATATAGCCGCCCTTAGGCAAGAAAGCATAATTTTCTTTACCGTGTACAACAAGCTTATATCGCAACTTAACATAAATCTCAACTAATTTTCTGACAAAAAAATACATACCCATTCCCCGTCACAAGCTAATTATATAGTCAAAAAGTTTATCTGTCATGAAGACTATAATGCAGTTACCCTCGCAACCCCGCGACTTCTTTTTTGGATAAACCTGTCATACGCACAACTTTCTCTATAGAATCGCCATCGGCAAGTAAGTTTTTGGCGATTTCAATGCTGTTCCTTTTCCTTGCATTCCGCAAAGCCGATGCTTCGTTAAATCTCGCGCGTTCACGAAGACGTGCGACTTCCTTGAACTCGGAAGTGGCGGCAACTGTTTTATAAGCTTGAATCGCTTCTTGCATTTCATCAACCCCCAACTCTTCAATTTGTTTCAAATCTTCTTCAGTTTTCGCTTTGAACAATGCAAGCCATAATCTGAGCCTATCGGTTTTAGACAGGGCATCTAATGGCAATTTAGGCAACTCGAAATAATGCAGACAAAATTTATCGGTTAACTGTGTATGACGAGTGGCTTCAAGAGCGTGAAACTCTGAATGAAAGCCGGAATAATCTTTAAACATCGTGAAATTTACTATGCTGATAATAATCGTCTTCGGTAAATCCGAGTAGGTCTCTCCTTCTTGTAAAGCTGTGGAATACTCACGAGCCCAATAATAAAGCGAGCGTTCCGGAAAGTCACCCTCATCATTGATTTGAATTTCAAGGTCAACTCGCAGACCGTTTACTATCATGTTGATGTCAAGACGACAAAACTTGTCACCCCACGTCTCAGGTGGAATTTCGGGGTTGCGAATTTGAAACAGCTCAATGCTGTCAAGAGCAAGCCCAAGTAGCGTGGCTACGAGACTTTTCAGCAATTTAACATGCTTTGTGAAGACCATCTTGAACAGCAGGTCATAAGTGAATTTATATTCGAGTTCAGTCATGAAAAGCAATCACCTCTCTTTTAAATCTTATTGTAACAGATTTTCGGTGATATGTCAAGAGTGAATTCTTATTAGCTACAAATTCGGCATTTTGCCTTTTCCTTACGCAACAGCCCAACCACAATCAGCGCAATACCAACCGCGCAACTTGAAAGTAATATGAGTGCCGCAATATTGGCGTTGACGTTCGCATTACTGCTCCAGTCGCTGAAATTTGCATTAAAAACTTGTGTTAGACTTGTGTTTGCGTTTGCATCCACATTTATGATTAGTGGAATAATATCATTCATAAACAGCGAATATACCCCACCGAAAATCGTGCAGATTCCGGCTCTTGTGAACGCGCTTGTTTTGAGATAGCGAATCACAAGGAATAACACCCATGGGAAAACCGCCCCAGTCGTTGTGCTTAGTAATGCCTCGCCAACGCCCCCGCTCTGTGCGTAATTCATACTAACTACGACTACGGCATACAAAAGCACTGTATCAATCGTCATTGCAAGCAATCCTTTATGCCGCAATTTTGGCAGTAGCTTGGGGGCGACTTTCGTCTTGCCGATTACAAACGGCGCGAATATGAGCGACAGCCCAAAAATAACAGATATTATCGCGACAAAGAACCAGTCGCCACCGCTGTATATCGCACAAGTTGCCAACAGCAGAGTAAGGCTTGCTGTGAAGCTCCCTAAAGCCCACAGGAGTTTTTCTTTCCCGAAAACGAGAGGTATGACCGTGAGCGATGCGAATGTCATCAGCGCGGTTAGCACGATAAAAAACCAGTCCAAAGCGTGAGCCGTCGCTAAGTTGACAATAAAACATACTAATATAGGAATTGACATAACTGAAGCTATACTGATTCCTGTAATGCGGGATTTTCGCCTAACTGCTTGTTTGTGATGTTCTACCACATTATTACGTTCCCCCGTACACTCACCAATCCACCCCAAATACGCCGCAGAACCGCCTGTAATCGGAATCTGCACAATCTCCGGCACTTCATAAGTGTGATTTTCTTTTATAACTTCAGCGATTTCATCAAACAACTCAGACCGCGATTTAATCAACAACTTGACTTCATTTTCATCGCAGATTTGACCCTGCCATGAGTATAAACTTTCAATCGGCAAAATCTGAACACACGCCGCCAAATTCCGCTCTACAAGCAGTTTTGCGGTGTGTTTTGCGGAGTCTTTATCGGGGTAGGTTGTGGTTATAATTGTTTGTTCGGGATTACGCATCATTGCTTTTTTCCTCCAATATTTCTTTCTGGGCTTTCTTACCGATGCCGGGGATTTGAGTTAGGTCTGTCATTTTTACACCTCCGCCCATGCCTTGCAGGCTCACATTACTCCCCCTCAAGGTAATTCGCTTCATCGCTCAATTTGAACGCTTTTCGCAACTCATTTTTCCAAATCATAACTTTCCTCGAATCGGGATAAACAGCCGCTTCCGGTGCGGTTAAGTCCACGGTGTCAACATCGAGATAGACAAGCGGTGCATTTGAAGTGTTAATCAGCATATGCGCGCCCGATTCGTTCGCGGGCATGACAATTACATCGCCCTGTGAAACGGGCTTATCACCGTCCGGAGTCTTCAACGTGCCACTACCGCTAATAATGTAGAACACTTCCTCGCTCCCCAAGTGATAATGATACGGATAGTTGGCTTTCCCCGGTTGCAAGGTGTAAAAGCAGACAGAGAGCTTGCCAGTGCCTGCTGTAAAGGGGTTGCTCACTGCACTTTTTTGATACTCGAAAGAGCGTTTGTGTTCCTTTCCGGGTTCAAAAAACTCGTTAAGATTTGTGGTTGTAAATTCCGCGCTTTTTACATTTGAAATAGTTATTTTTTGCATGACTTTACCTACTTTCTATCTTTAATCAACGCCGCAAAACTGCGGTCGTACTGCCGTTCTGCTTCTTTCGAGAAAAAGCAAGCAGGGAACTCGCCCGAACGTGTATGATACGCCAAACATTCGCAACATTTGCCGCGCCGTGAACATGAATATGTACACGGGCATTTCATCGATTTGTTTTCTTTACAAGTTGACATAGTTTATATCCTCCCTGTTTCCCTTTCAATCAATTCCAAAGCCAACCGCAACGCTCTGATTCTTCGTTCAAGTAATGTCTTCTGCGATTTACCAAAGTTAGATGTGTCAATTTTCTCGCACTTTTTGAGCGTAGATAAAAGCGCGGTGTGGGCTTCTTCGAGTTGTTCTTTTGTATAGTTCATGATGTGCCGCCTTTCTCAAACACATACTGCCCATAAACCTTATCCCCCAACACCGTCAACGCCTGTGTCGGACAGTTCCCGAAACATCGATAACAAACAGTGCATTTATCGCCCGAAACCGCCTTTTCATCAGCGATTGTCAAGTTTTTCATCGGGCATAATTTCACGCATAAGCCGCAACTGTTACACTTTTCTGTGTCAACTTTCGGGGCAGTAATATAACTATCGGTATTGGGATAAAACCACAGAATTTTCAAGAAGAATCCGATTATGTAATTCAGCGGATTCAAGCCGCTTTTCTGCCGCTTACTCGCTTTGAATTTATCGGCGGCTTTTGCGATTTTCTTATCTGTTTTTTCGAGTATTTTACCGTCTTTGCTGTAATCGAAAGCGACTTCCATAATCTTCAAATCTCTAATATTATCGGGCATATTAAACTGCGAACTTCCGATAAATTCTGCTCCACAGTCGGCAAATATTCTTCTTGCATAACCCACGCCAAACGCGTTAAACAAGCCTTTCGTGGCGATGATGAATACTTTCTTGCCTTTGAAAGAAGCCTTGTTTTCGATAATAAAATCCTTTGCGATTTTCGGGATATTGCTGTAATATACAGGAAAGCCAAACACGAACATTTCATTCTTTTCAAGTTCGTCTAAAATGCCGCCGTCTTCGATTGAGAGGGATTTTGCCGTGCTGTCAACTTCCGACACAAACCGCTCAACCGCGTGGCGTGTATTTCCTGTTCCGCTGAAATAGATTCCGAGCATATCATTCCTCTTTTCTTGAAATTATAGATTACTCCGCAATCTCCTTAATAACCCGACACGGATTCCCAGCCGCGACAACACCGCTCGGCACATCTTTTGTCACAACCGAACCTGCACCGATAACGCTCCCATCGCCGATTGTAACGCCCGGCAGAACAATCACGCCGCCGCCAAGCCACACGCTGTTGCCGATTGTCACGGGCTTGCCGTATTCCAAAAGCGAGTTGCGAATTTCCGCTTCAAGCGGATGGGTGGCAGTATAAATATGCACTCCCGGCGCGAGAAAAACGTTGTCACCGATGTTGACTTCGCAAACGTCAAGAATAACGCAATCGTAATTCGCGTAGAAGTTATTCCCGACTTTGATGTTATAACCGTAGTCACACTTGAAACTCGGCTCAATGTAACACCTATCACCGATTGCGCCGAATAACTCGTGCAGAATTTCGGTGCGGCGGTGAAATTCTTCTTCGGTTGTGGCGTTGAAAAGCCGTGTAAGTCGTTGGGCGTTTCTCCGCTCGTTAGTCAGCGTTAAATCGTTTTCGGTGTAGGCTAAGTAGAGTTCACCTGCAAGCATTTTTTGTTTCTCGCTCATATAAAATACTCCTATTTATAATTTTCAAAACAAGATAGTTTTAATCCCAATCTTGAACACTTAAAACTTTCTGTAACTGCTTTAATTTTAACTGTCTTGTTTTATAGTCGGGCAGTATATTTTCGACAATTGCCCAAAACCTCGGCGAGTGATTCATCTCTGTGATATGCGCCAATTCGTGAACAACAACATAGTCAATTACATCATCATCAGCCATAATCAGCCGCCACGAAAAGTTGAGGCTTTTTCGCCCACTGCAACTGCCCCAACGAGTTTTCGCAGAGTTGATTTTTACCGCAATCGGCGTGACATTCATCAACTTTGAAAAATACATTACTCGTGTGGGAATATATGATTTTGCTTTTGCAATATATTCTGTTTTCAACTGAGGAATAAAAGCGGAATTATTCTGCACAAATTCATCACGCTTTGATTGCAATTCCCGCGATTCTGCCAATCTGTCACTAATCCACTTTTCTTTTGACTGCACAAACTTGTCAATTTCGCACTTTGAAGCTCTCATCGGCGCGCGAACATCGACTATACCGTTACGGACATAGATTGCGATTGTGCGGCGTTTTGAGCGAGTTAGTGTGTAGTTGGTCTTTGTAATCATAAAAGAAACCATTGCCTTCATCAATATACATTGCCACCGCCCAACAAAAACTGCCGGGCGGTGTTATAATTTTCGGTGTTCATTCGGGACGGGCAAGCCCGCCCCCTACAATCATTGTCAATTGTCAATTGTACATTGTCAATTGTTCGTCAACTGTCATTTAATCTCAACCGACGCTCCAGCAGCTTCAAGTTTTTCTTTTAACTCGTCCGCTTCTGCTTTAGAAACGGCTTCTTTTAAGGCTTTGGGGGCTGATTCAACAAATTCTTTTGCTTCTTTGAGCCCTAAACCGCAAATGTCTTTTACGGCTTTGATGACGTTCATTTTAGATTCGCCGAAGCCCATGAGCATTACGTCGAACTCTGTTTTTTCAGCTTCGGCAGCACCGCCTGCTGCGGGGCCTGCTGATACCATTGCTGCGGCTGAAACGCCGAATTCTTCTTCAAAGGCTTTTACCAAATCGTTAAGTTCTAAAACAGTTAACTTCTTTACATCTTCGACAATAGCCAAAACTTTTTCTGATGCCATTATAATTTTCCTCCATAAATGTAATTTTTATTAGGCAGCATCGCCGCCGTCTTTTTTCTTTGCGATTTCGCTTATCGCAATCGCCGCTCTTTGCATGGGCGACTGTAACATAAACAGCAGTTTGGAAATAAGAACTTCTTTTGACGGAAGCTTTGCATATTCCTCAAGAACCGATATTTGAGCCGCTTTGCCTTCAATAAAGCCGCCTTTGACATTAAAGAGTTCGCCCGAACTCTCGCTTTGCTTGAACAAAATTTTAGGCGCGATGATAATGTCTTGGTCTGAAAGCCCTATTGCGGTTGAGCCTTCAAGCAGGGTGTCAAGCCCCTCAATTCCCGCGTGTTCAAGGGCTTTTTTGAGAAGCGTGTTCTTGACAACCGCATAATAGACATTATTTTCGCGAAGCTCACGTCTTAGTTTTGTGTCGTCGGCAACGGCAATTCCCTTATAGTCAACTAATACGCCGCAGACGGCACTTTTAAGCTTGTCAGACAACTCGGCAACATACGCCTCTTTAGCCTGCAAAATTTTTGCACTTGGCATTGATTATCCTCCTTCATAATTTTTTGCTGTTCAAATATTTCTTTAACGAGAAAAACCCCTCTCTGCAAAAGACAGAAAAGAGGAATAAATCAAAATTCACCTCTATTCCTCGGCAGGCGCGAAACGCTTTAACGCAACGACTGTAATGCCGCAACGACCTGCTGTCTTTAGAACAGCAATGCCAGTATATCATATTTTTTTTGGAATGTCAAGTCTTTTTTCAAAATTCGCTTGACATTTTGTTCAAAACCCTGTAGAATAGAGCTATACTTCTTAAAATATACCGTGCAAAGAAAGGACATGTTTAAAATGATGAAAAGATTTATACCACTATTGTTGGCTTTTTCGGGATTGGCGTTATACGGGTGTGACAGCTCTAATAGCTCCGATAGTTCTGATAATAAGGCGACAAGCGAAACCACCCCCTTTGTAACGACTCAATTAGAGACATTCCAACAAACGACACAAGAAGCCGAAACAGAAATTTTCTGGGAAGACGAGCCTGTTTTGGTTGACGAAAACGATGATGAAATTTTCGGGCCGGAGGACATAATCATAGGCTTAGACGATGAAGACGAGACTCAACTCGAGCCGGAAGTTGTCGTGCGCCCCGATTTTGAGGCGACTGAAAATGGCATTACCACCGCCGCATCGTCACTCTTAGGAATTGGCTTCACTCAAGGCGGTTCTTCGCCGTCTGAGGGCTTTGACAATTCGGGTTTCATTTACTACGTTTTAAATCAAAACGGCTTCTTAAACGCACCGCGCCGCATTTCAGAGCAAGCGCAAATGGGCGACAGGGTGTCGGAATTTGACGAGCTTCAACCGGGAGATTTGGTTTTCTTCTCTGAAAGTGGGGCGGCAGCAGAATACGGCGGCATTTATATGGGCAACAACACGATGATTTTCAGCTCAAGCCTTAACGAGGTTGTGAGAGAGCAAGACATTTCAGGCGACTATTGGAAAAACGCTTTCTTCAACGGAATTAGAGTTTTATGATTTTTAGTAAATTTGACAAAAATACTTGATTTTTGTGGGAATGTGTAGTATAATTAGCAAAAGTGGTTATTTGCCACAACCGGAAAGGATGGGTACAGTCTGATGGAAGACAGAAGAGAGGTTTCTTTTGAAGCGGGGAATAACGAGTTACAGTTGCTTGATTTTTTGGTGGGGGACGAATTTTTTGGCATTAACATTGCCAAAGTCAGCGAGATTATAAGATACGTTGAACTCACTCCTATGCCGTCGGCTCCGCCGGAGATTGAGGGCGTGTTTATGCATAGGGATAAACTTGTCACGGTAATCGACCTGCACAAGGTTCTCAATTGCGGCTCTGACGAGGACGGCAACGGACTGTTAATCGTCTGCGATTTTCAACAGATGAGCGTTGCTTTTCACGTTACCACCGTTAACGGCATTCAGGCTTTGAGTTGGTCTGAAATTGAAAAGCCGCCTTCTGTGCGCCACCAGGGCACCGAAAGCGTTGCTACGGGCGTTGCCAAACTTGATAATCGTATGATTATGATATTAGACTTTGAAAAGATTATCTGCGACTTAAATTATGGGCAAGAATTTGAGGTTAGCGACATAGACCTTACCACTGTATCTAAAGACTTAGATTATTCTGTTCAAATTATCGTGGTTGAGGACAGCTCTTTCCTCTGCAAGGTTTTAGTCGATGCCTTAAAACAAACGGGCTTTAAAACCGTTCGTTCATTCGGCAACGGCTTAGAAGCATGGGATTACATTCGCTCATTAAAAGGCACGCCCGATTTAAGAAAAAATGTTGCCGCCGTTGTTTCTGACATTGAAATGCCGCAAATGGACGGGCACAGTCTAACAAGGCTAATCAAAGAAGACAAAGAATTGCGCACCACACCGGTGTTGCTCTTCTCATCGCTTATACATGAAAACATGAGAATGCGCGGCGAATCAGCAGGGGCAGACGCACAATTCGCACGCTCACAAATCAACGAGCTAATCGTCGCTCTCTTTGAGTTTTTGGGGAGAGGAAGGAGATAGGCAGTTGACAATTGAGAGTTGAGAGTTATGTAGGGGACGGGCTTGCCCGTCCCCACGTTTGCCCATATTAAATTTTTTAAAAACTTGACTTTTAAAATCAAATATGATAGAATAATATTATTAAAAACATCGGAGGTTAAAACTTTGAACGCTCAAGACAAAAACTTTGAACAAATACCCATCATACCGGAAATTCTTTCGCCGACTGATGATTATATTTTCAAGCTCATATTCGGAGATGAAAACGATGTTGAGCAACTGACGAGTTTGTTGCAGTCGGTGGCGAAAGTTTCGATTGACGAGTATAAAGAAATAGCGATTACCGACCCACACTTGCTTCGTGAACACAAAGGCGATAAACTCGGAATACTTGATGTTAGAGTCAAAACTAAATCCGGCAAAATCATAAATGTGGAAATCCAAGTCAAGCCTTCGCCTATGTTACGAGAACGGATTTTGTATTACGCTTCAAAAATGATTACGGGGCAGATGAAATCAGGTAACGACCATTCTGACATTAAACAAGTGATTAGCATAGTAATTACCGACCACAATTTTATAGATGACAGCGAGAATTATCACAATTGTTATACGCTATATAATCCTGAAACAGGCTCTGAATTTTCTGATAAATTAGAAATACATACGATTGAGTTGCCGAAAATTCCGACCACAGATGACGGCACGCAATTATGGTGGTGGACGAAGTTTTTGTCTGCCAAAAGTAAGGAGGAATTTACCATGTTAGCAGAACAAAATCCACAAGTTGAAAAGGCCGTTGTTCGTCTTATGGAACTGTCCGCTGACGAGAAAACGCGTTTGGTTTACGAGTCACGCCATAAAATGGAATGGGATAATTGGGCGCGTGAGAGGGCGGCTAGACAGGAAGGCAGACAAGAGGGCAGACAAGAATACATGCAAGAAATCATTGAAAGGTTTAGACGGGGTGGCATGTCCGAAAACGAGATTGAGAAGTTCTTGCAGTAAGTTTAATTGGTTTTTGAAAAATGTAGGGGACGGGCTTGCCCGTCCCTTTTCTATATAAACATCTGCAAATTGCGGTACAAGTATATAAACATCTGCAAATTGCGGTACGGGTATATAAACATCTGCAAATTGCGGTACGGGCAAGCCCGTACCCTACAGCGTTCTATCGTAAACTACTAATTTTCCCTGTAAGGAAATTTCTAAGCAATGTTATATCTGCCGCGCCGATAGTGTCTTTCCCTGCTATAAAACATTCCGGTGTTTCGGGCAACATTTTTACAATCGCCCACTTCAAATAAGTCAAATCAGCGATATTAATTCTGCCGTCATTATTGCAGTCACCAAGCGCGTATTCAGGTGGTGGTTCACACGGGTCGTCGCAATTCCCTTCACCCTTACAATCCTCACCGCAAGGCTCAAAAATTTCAACGATATTAAATGCACTCAATTGGCTAATCGCTTCATAAACCTCTATCGCGCCTTTAGGAACATATATTATCATGCTTGTCGAAACGTTGTAGAAAACACCGTCTCCAAGCAACGGCGGCATATGAGATTTGAACGTTACGCTTGCTAACCCCGCGCAACCGTAAAATGCGGCAAAGCCTATGCTTGTCACGCTGTCGGGGATTTTTATTTCTGTCAACCCCGTGCAACCGGAAAATGCATCCTCGCCTATGCTTGTCACGCTGTCGGGGATTGTTATTTCTGTCAACCCCGTGCAAACGGAAAATGCAAAATCACCTATACTCTCAACCTTGTTACCAATTGTCACACTCGTCAAGCCCTTGCAATTGTAAAATGCACCGCCGCCTATGCTTGTCACGCTGTCGGGGATTGTATAACTTCCTTGTCTTCCTTCCAGATATCGTATGAGTTCTGTTGCGTTTTTGTTAAACAGCACACCGTCTATATCGGTGAAATTTTGATTGGCGGCTGAAACTTTTATTTCCGTCAAACCCGTGCAATTGAAAAATGCCTGCGCGCCTATACTCTCAACCTTGTTACCAATAGTCACACTCGTCAACTCCGTGCAATCTAAAAATGCATTAGTGCTTATACTTGTCACACCATCTTGAATAACAACTGTGAGAACTGCGTTTCTGTTAGCGGAAACGCTTCTCCCGTTATTTGTCCAATCAGTCATACCGGTATCGCTCTCTATAATCAGCAATCCGCTTTCGTTTAACTTCCAATCAATACCGGAAGCGATTATCCTTTCACACGGCTCATCACATTCACCCTCGCCTTTGCAATCGGGTCCGCAAGGCTCAAAAATTTCAACGATATTAAATGCACTCAATTGGCTAATCGCTTCATAAACCTCTATCGCGCCTTTAGGAACATATATTTTCATGCTTGTCGAAACGTCGTAGAAAACACCGGTTCCAAGCAACGGCGGCATTTGGGAGTCAAACGTCACGCTTGTTAACCCCGTGCAATTATAAAATGCGGCACCACCTATACTCGTCACGCTGTCGGGGATTTTTATTTCTGTCAACCCCGTGCAACCGAAAAATGCGGCAAAGCCTATGCTTGTCACGCTATCGGGAATGCTCACGTTTGTCAACCCCGTGCAATTGTAAAATGCAAAATCGCCTATACTTGTCACGCTGTCGGGGATTGTTATTTCTGTCAGCCCCCTGCAACCGTAAAATGCACCATCGCCTATACTTGTCACGCTGTCGGGGATTGTTATTTCTGTCAGCCCCGTGCAACTGAAAAATGCTTCCCGACCTATACTTATCACGCTGTCGGGGATTGTTATTTCTGTCAATCCCGTGCAATTGTGAAATGCATAATCGCCTATACTTGTCACGCTGTCGGGGATTTCATAACTTCCTTGTCTTCCTTCCGGATATCGTATAAGTTCTGTTGCGTTTTTGTTAAACAACACGCCGTCTATATCGGCGAACCTTTGATTGGCGGCTGAAACTTTTATTTCTGTCAACCCTGTGTTATTAAATGCCTGCTCACCTATACTCTCAACTTTATTACCAATTGTCACACTCGTCAATCCCGTGCAATTGTGAAATGCATAATCGCCTATACTTGTCACGCTGTCGGGGATTGTGATTTCAGTCAACCCCGCGCAACCGGTAAATGCATTAGCGTCTATACTTGTCACGCTATCGGGGATTATTATTTCCGTCAACCCCGCGCAACCGGCAAATGCATTATTGCCTATACTCTCAACCTTATTACCAATTGTCACACTCGTCAACCCCGTGCAATCGTAAAATGCCAGGGTGCTTATACTTGTCACACCATCTTGAATAACAACTGTGAGAACTGCGTCTCTGTTAGCGGAAACGCTTCTCCCGTTATTTGTCCAATCAGTCATACCGGCATCGCTCTCTATAACCAACAATCCGTCCTCATCTAAAGTCCAGTCAACACCGGAAGCGATTATCCTTTTACACGGCTCGTCACATTCGCCCTCGCCTTTGCAATGGTCGCCACAAGGCTCAAAAACTTTAAACGCGCTCAACTCACTTTCAGTTTCATAAGCCGCTTTCGCGCCTATTGGGACATACACTATCATGCTTGACGGGACATTAACGAAAACAGAAGAGCCAAACGAAGGCGGTGTTTGAGATTTGAATGTCGCGCTTGTCAACCCCGTGCAAGAGGAAAATGCCCAACCGCCTATACTTGTAACATCATCTTGAATAACAACCTCGCGCACTGCTTCTATATTGCCGGAGGAGTTTCTCCCATTGTCAATCCAGTCAGTCATTCCGGTATCGCTCTCTATAATCAACAATCCGTCCTCATCTAAAGTCCAGTCAACACCGGAAGCGATTATCCTTTTACACGGCTCGTCACATTCGCCCTCGCCTTTGCAATGCTCACCGCAAGGCTCAAAAACCTTAAACGCACTCAACTCACTTTCAGTTTCATAAGCCACTTTCGCGCCCAACGGGACATACACTATCATGCTTGATGGTACATTATCGAAAACAAAAGAGCCAAACAAAGGCGGTGTTTGAGATTTGAACGTCACGCTTGTCAACCCCGTGCAAACGGAAAATGCCCAACCGCCTATACTTATCACGCTGTCAGGAATTGTTATTTCGGTCAAACCTGCGCAATTGGCAAATGCCAAACCGCCTATACTTGTCACGCTGTCAGGAATTGTTATTTCGGTCAAACCTGCGCAATTGTCAAATGCATAAAGACCTATACTTATCACACCATCTTGAATAACAACCTCGCGCACTGCTTCTATATTGCCGGAGGAGTTTCTCCCATTGGCAATCCAGTCAGCCATACCAACATCATTTTCTATAGTAAGCAACCCATCATCATCTAACGACCACCCATTGCCGGAGGCTGCTGCGCTCGCACTTAACATTCCACCCGGAATAAACCCTATGACTATCACCATTGTTAAAAATATTGATAAAACTCTCTTTTTCATTGCCTGCGCCCTCCGTTCGCTACTGTTTTTTACTATAAAAAGGTGTACTTTTTTATAGTGATTTTGCTATTGTTATATTTTACCATTTATTTTGAGCAATGTCAAGTGTTTTTTGTGAATGCTTTTAAAATATTTACTGTTTTGGTCTGTTTAACGCCCGAAAAAGCTTACTATAAAAAAGTACAGGTTTTTATAGTTCATTTTCTATCTTTCGCGGCGGTATTGACAATTGACAATTTATTTGACAAAGTTGGTGAAATAGGTTATAATATAGATATTAATCAAGAAGTGAGGTGTTTTCATGTCTAACATCAGACCGAGCGCGGATTTGCGTGATAAATATAACGAAATTTCTGATTTTTGTCATTCGAGAATGGAACCCGTTTTCATCACAAACAACGGGCGAGAAGATTTAGCAGTGATGAGCATTGAAGCTTATAGAAAAAATTATGCGCGTTATGAATTATATGGTCTGCTTGAAGAGGGCTTCGAGGATTTGAAAGCAGGGAGACATTCAAATTTTGATGAATTTATGGAAGATTTTTGGAAGGAATCGCAATGATGTATGAAGTCCAAATCATGGATTCTGCCAAAAAGGACATGCGTGATGTTTACAGATATATTTCAAGAGAATTGCAGAACGTTGTCGCGGCAGAACATCGAATTTCGCTAATACAAGATAAAATCAAATCGTTGCGTGAAAGCCCGTATCGTTATCCTCTTGTGCTTGATGAATATTTAGCTGCAAAAGGTGTTAGGTCTATTTCCGCAAAAAAACATATGGTGTTTTATATTATTTGCGAAAAAGGCTCTGTTGTCGAAAATGTTGTTGTCGAAAGACCAACGGTTTTTGCTATGCGTGTTTTATATTCACACAGAGACTGGGCTACCCTCTTGACAGTGGACAGTGGAGAGTGGACAGTTGAGAGTTGTGTAGGGGACGGGCTTGCCCGTCCCTTCTCTATATAAACATCTATTTCAGGACGGGCGAAAAAATCGGGACGGGCAAGCCCGTCCCCTACGTTTGCCCATATTAAATTTTAAAAAACTTGACTTTTAAAATCAAATATGATAGAATAATATTATAAAAATACTGGAGGTCAAAATTTTGAACGCTCAAGACAAAAACTTTGTACAAATACCCATCATGCCGGAAATTCTTTCACCCACTGATGATTATATTTTCAAGCTCATATTCGGTGACGAGAACGATGTTGAGCAACTGACGAGTTTGTTGCGTTCGGTGGTGAAAGTTTCGCTTGATGAATATAAAGAAATAGCGATTGCAGACCCGCACTTGCTTCGCGAACATAAAGGCGATAAACTTGGAATACTTGATGTTAAAGTCAAAACTAAATCCGGCAAAATCATAAATGTGGAGATTCAAGTTGGGCTGTCTCCGGTTTTGCGCGAGCGTATTTTGTACTACGCTTCTAAAATGATTACAGGACAGATGAAGTCGGGTAACGACCATTCTGACATTAAACAAGTGATTAGCATCGTGATTACCGACCACAATTTTATAGATGACAGCGAGAATTATCACAATTGTTATACGCTATATAATCCTGAAACAGGCTCGGAATTTTCTGATAAGTTAGAAATACATACGATTGAGTTGCCGAAAATCCCGACCGCTGATGACGGTTCGCAATTATGGTGGTGGACTAAGTTTTTGTCCGCTAAGAGTAAGGAGGAATTCACTATGTTAGCAGAACAAAACCCACAAGTTGAAAAAGCCGTTGTTCGTCTTATGGAGTTGTCCGCTGATGAGAAAACGCGTTTAGTTTACGAATCTCGCCATAAAATGGAGTGGGATAATTGGGCGCGTGAGAGGGCGGCTATGCAGGAGGGCATGGAAAGAGGTATGGAAAAGGGTATACAAGAAACCATTGAAAGGTTTAGACGAGGCGGCATGTCTGATGAGGAAATTAATAAGTTCTTGCATTAAGTTTTAATTGACTTTGTGAAAAACACACAAATTTATTCCACATTATATATAATCACGAATTTTCTTTATCGCTATTGCGCTTTTTGGGAAAATATGTTATAATAAATTAAAAAATCGGGTGGTGCGCGATATTTGAAAACAAAAATAGAGAATTATTTTAAGCTCAAAGAAAACAACACAAACATTCATACAGAACTGATAGCGGGCTTGACCACGTTTATGACAATGTCATACATAATTATTGTAAACCCTGATATTCTGTCGGTTGCGGGTATGGATTGGGGGGCTGTGTTTACGGCGACAATACTCGCATCAATAATTTCCACTTTAATTATGGCACTATATGCAAAATACCCGTTTGCGCTGGCACCCGGTATGGGTGTCAATGCGTTTTTTGCATTTACCGTGGGTTTAACTTTTGGTTGGCAAGTCGCGCTTATTGCAGTTTTTGTTGAGGGTATCATATTTCTGATTTTCTCTCTTTTTAAAATTCGTGAAACTATTTTTGATGTGATTCCAAAAAATTTAAAACTTGCGATTGGGACGGGAATAGGCTTGTTTATTGCATTTATCGGACTTGTCAACGGCGGAGTGGTGGTTGCAAATATACCCGATGTGCCTGTCGCACTTGGAGATTTAAGCGACATCAGAATAGTTCTTACATTTGCCGGAATAATTATAACAATGTCGCTAATCTGCCTTAAAGTTAAGGGCGCGTTACTTTTCGGAATCCTGCTGACATGGTTGCTCGGTATTGTTTGTCAGCTTATCGGTCTGTACGTTGTCAATCCGGAAGTGGGAATGCATTCGCTTATCCCGACAGAATTTTTTTCGCCGCCGCCTTCAATAGCGGGTTCTAATTTATTTTCGGCTTTCAAGGATGTTAAAAACGGGTTTGGGATAGGTATTTTTGATTTCATAATAATATTGTTTTCTCTCCTGTTTATTGATGTATTTGATACAATAGGAGCTGTTATCGGGGTCTCGGGAAAAGCCGGATTCATCGATGAAAAAGGTAATCTTCCGCGAATAGGAAAGGTGTTTTTTTCAGATGCTATAGGAACTGTTGTCGCCGCGGTACTCGGTACATCATCAACAGCAACCTACGCAGAAAGTGCTGCAGGGGTTTTGGAGGGCGGAAGAACAGGGCTCACATCTTTGACGGTTGCCGCGCTTTTTGGATTGTCGCTTTTCTTCTCCCCTGTTTTCGCGGTAATTCCGGATTTTGCAACAGCACCGGTTCTGATACTTGTCGGTTTTATGATGGTGCAAAACATTGTAAAAATCAATTTCAACGAACCGACAGAGGGAATTCCCGCGTTTATAACAATTCTTATGATGCCGCTGACATACAATATTGCCGAGGGAATTATGTTTGGCTTTTTAAGCTACGTAATATTAAAAACAGTCACAGGAAAACAAAAAGAAATCAACGCGGCAATGGCAATAATCGCAGTTTTTCTAATAATGAAACTTGTAACACAAGCATTAACAGGGTATTAAAAAGGAGGATTAACCATGAAATCAACAATCGTTTTATCCGCTATTGTTTTAGGTTCGCTTGCACTTTTATCGGCATGCGACGAAACAACGCAAACGACAACACCGCAAAGCAAAATTGGAGAATCGGCGTATGCCTATTTTGTAGAAATATCGCAAATCCCGCGTACCTCGGGCAACGAACAGGCAATCAGCGATTATCTGAAAGCCTTCGGGGAGGAGCGCGACTTTGAAACGGTACAGGACGAGTGGCTTAACGTGCTTATTAAAAAGCCCGGTTCACCCGGACGTGAAGACGAGTCCCCAATTATTTTACAAGCACACATGGATATGGTCGGCGAAAAAAACAACGATGTTGAGCATGACTTTTTAACCGACCCGATTGTTCCCGTTATAGATGGTGATTGGGTTACTGCTGAGAAAAAAACTAATCTCGGCGCGGATAACGGCGTAGGGCTTGCCATGATGTTGGCGATTTTAGATGCCAACGGACTTTCGCACCCGCCCATTGAAGCGTTAATTACCGTTGAAGAGGAAACTACGGCAATAGGCGCGATTGAATTTGATGTAACATTGCTTTTGGGCAACCGTATGATTAATGTAGACTCAACAGATGAAGGGCATTTTGTCGTAAGCAGCGCATCGGGAACAACAGCGGTAATTTCAATTCCCATTGAAACGACAGCTCTTTCGGAAGACTTTACAACTTATGAATTAACGGTAAAAGGGCTGAACGGCGGTCATTCGGGCGATGATATAAACAAGGGATTCGCCAACGCGAATGTTTTGATGGGTAAACTGCTTGAAGAATTAAACGCAACAGAATTTTACTTGACAGAAATCAACGGCGGCTCTGCCCATAACGCAATACCGCGTGAATCTGCCGCTGTTATATCGCTGAATGATTTAAGCACAGTAGAACCGATTATTGGGGAAATGCAGGCGGCATTTATTGCGGAATATCCTGTTGAAACCGCATTGTCAATTACGCTTACCGAAACCGAAACGGCGGAAAGTGTCATGACCGCTGACTCTATGCAAAAAGTGATTACAGGCATTACTCAAATGCCCAACGGCGTGCAAACGATGAGCGCGGATATTGAGGGGCTTGTTCAAACTTCCAATAACTTAGGCGTAATCGCAACCGAAGACGGCAAGGTGATTCTTACGGCTTTTGCTCGCAGTTCCTTGCCGCAAGAGGAAGAAGAACTAATTGATTCGCTTAATTCGCTTGCCGCCTCAATAAATGCCGAAGCGGAAATTGAAAAAAGTGTTCCTGCCTGGCCTTACAAAGCCGATTCGCCTTTACAGGAAACAATGGTTGAGGTTTACACAGCCATGTACGGAACCGCTCCTATAGTAGAAGCAATACACGCGGGTCTTGAAACGGCTGAATTTGCTTTGAAAATGCCCGACTGCGACATAATTTCCATAGGCCCCGACATACAAAATTATCACAGCCCCGACGAGAAATTCTCGCTTTCTTCTTTTAACCGAACTTGTGACTTCTTGGTTAGTGTTTTAGAGGCGTTATCTTAGTTTTAACAACCATTTTTGTCACCGCAATCTCCAAATCAAGCCCACGAATAACATCATCTATAATCAGCTTTTGCTGTGCCTTGATGTATCGCTCCATATAAGCGAAGTCTGGGGTGTTGTTGAGAGTTGTGGGGAGGGTAACAAGCATATCGTGACTCTGCGAAGAACGCAATTTCTTCCCGAAGCTAAACTTTCCGAGTAACGCTAACTCAAGTGTCGTACAATAGTACAACATCACTTCACGGGAAAGCGGTTCTTTTTCGCATCGGTAAACACCGGTGTCATCACCGGCAGCGTATTTGTAATTTCGATAAAACACATTGCCGAATATGTCGATTGTTATCGAATTTTCGGAGAAACTACGCACATCAGTATTCCCCACGTACTTGACAAGCCCGGTATTGGTTGTACCTGCCATAATAAAAGGTAAATCACCATCAATTTGGTCCAACTTTTTCAAACGTGAACCTTGTTGAATATTGTCAAACAAATCACCAATCCTAAACTCACCCCACGTTGGCTCGTGCGACAATACCTTTCTGTCGGTAGCGTTAAGAGCATAACTAACAAGCCCGGTTACTTTCAAATAGGCGTTTAATTGCAGATTGCGCTTTCTTGTCAGTTCTTCAATGTAATTGCTTTGTACATAGGAAATGTAATCCTCCATATAAGAGAAATCGGGAAAGTTGTCGAGGGTTACAGGAAGAAGAACAGGCACTTGTTCCAAATTCTTAACACTATAAGAACTGCTCCCCCAACTGAAAGTTGAGAATGCTTTTTTCATGCAAGTTATTAGGAAGTGTGCCGATAAACGGTTCAATCTTTGAGCTTTCAAGTCAAAGATTTTTATTTTATCGCCTGTGAAATAGGGTTTGCTTTGATAAAACAGAGTTGCCGTGTCTTGACCGAATGAAATCGTGTTCTCTTTATTAAGGTAACACTCATCTTTGTCAATCCAACCTCGTATGCCGTTATTTACTTCGCCACGCGCAACATAAGGGTGTCCCCCATCAAAAGTCAGAGCATTCGCATTAAATTTAGCTTTGGGGGTTTCAATCTCAAACAAATCCCCGATTCTAAACTCCCCCCAACGCACATCTTTGTCGAGAATATGGCTGTACGTTGGGGTTAGGCTTTTTTTAAGGAATCTGTCACCTCGCTATCCGTAAACCCGTTCTTGATTAGCTGACTGACTTCCCAAGCCAAATAATCACCGACCGTCTTCTTGAAATCGCTCTCTACAGGCTTAGAATCGACTTTTTTGTGTTGCTCGAAATTCCAATCCGCGCCACTGTTAGTAATAAGAGAATCCACACAAATAGCAGGCAAATCCCATAAACCCTCGTGGAAATCGGGATTTTGAGCGGCATTCAACCCTAAATCGAAAATAATCGGAATATCTGCATACCGCTCTTTGGGATTGTCAATTTCATAAATCCCTCTTTTGGTGCGCTTGTAACCATCTTGACGAAAATCAATAAACCTTACGCTGTGACGTTTGAAATCGTGCGGAGTGCCGACTTCAACAACATAAATGCTTGTCTGAACACCTGCATACGGCAGGAATAAGTCAACGGGCATTTTTATGCTCGCTATGAGACGGTTGTTTCGCAAAATCTCTTGATTGCTGTTGACCGCTCTTCCGCTCCCTGCCGAGTCTTGAATGATTATAGCGGCTTTTCCTCCCTTTTTCATGTGTCGCAAGCCGAAGGTTAAGAAAGGCATTCCGTTCTCGCTGTAAGTAAATGGTGGATTGAGCAACAACGCAGTCGCATTGAAATCTTTGTAGAGTTCTTCCGGTTGGTCAAACGATGAGCCTTTCTCGATTTTCGCACTGCCGTCACCGCGCATAATCATATTAGTGGCGGCGAGTGTGTACATTTGCGAGTCACGCTCAATTCCCATAAGCTGAGAGTTCTTTATTTTGTCGATTTTGCTGTTAGCCCTCGTAGTTCCCTTGCCGTATTGTTCGTTTACTTGTTGGGTCATAATTTCCATACAAGAAATCAAGAACCCTGCCGACCCGGTAGCAACATCAAGCACTCGTGAATCCTTGTTGATTCCGAGTATTTGAGCCATAAGTTTCGTAATGTACGGCGGAGTTAAAACTATGCCGATTTCTTTTCCGTCACCTAACGCATACTTCAAGAAAATCGAGTACATTTCGCCTAAAATGTCTAAGTGTCCTGCCGTACCCTCGATTTTTGTAAACACGTTGTCATAAACGTACTGGAAAACCTGCCTTGTAATGGTGGCAGACTTACCTTTAATGTTTTTAGAAACAAGAGGCGACAGCTCGGTAGGCTTGTCCCTGTCCCCATCAATAGAAATGCGGTCAAACGATGACAGCATTAGTCGTTTTTTGTTGTCTGGGACATTCTTATTGGTTAAGTATTCGTTGATTTGAGTTAAAATCTTAACCCCATCACGATGACTTTCGGTCTGCTTACCCTCTACATCAGCAGGAGTAAGGCCCTCTAACACTGTTTCGCCTGCTTTATCGACAATATCCTGCATAGCGAGCAACATTCCCGAAACGTAAATAACACGCTCGGCAACACCGATTGAATGGTCGTTCATCAGCTTGTTAAGACTGTTAGCGTGAATGCGCAGCTCTTCTTGCGATTTTATTAAGAGCGCGTGTTTTTCTTCTTCAGTGAGCGTAGCGTCAGCAATGAAATTTTTGAAAGTGTCTTTGTTTTCAAGAAAGTCAAACGTGGTGTAACTTTCCATCAGTTTTGGTTCAGCATCAAAGCCAAACACATAATAAACAACAACTTTTAAGTTTTCACTTGTGTCGCCGGACACACCAACTGCAACAACGCTGTCGTATTTGCCGGAGCGAATCATGTTACGAGCATAGAAAACAGCACCATTAACAGCAAAATCACGCACATCTTTGTCGTTTCTGCTGAGTCCGTCTTTATTGAGTTTTTGCAACCGGTTAAGCCCGACTTTATTTTCAATGATTACAGGCAACTCCTTGTATTTTTCAACGTGAAAATCAGGCACACCCATACCCGTTTTAGCCTCAGTCTTAGACGAGCCTCGAAGAGCCTCTTTTAAGTAATCGCTTACATTGCGTTGGTCATTGAAATCTTTTTTTAATTCAAGCCCTATATTAGTAAGTTGCGATTCGACATAACGGTCAACATCACGTTCATCTTGAAATTTAATCATATAAACAACCCCTATCATTTTGTACCTTATTAATGATTATACCACAACCCCTGCCAGTTGTCAAGCATTTCCTCAAAATATTTCCAAGCAAAAAACCACCACCCGACACAAAAGTGCCGGGCGGTGTATAATTTTTCGGTGTTCATTCGGGACGGGCAAGCCCGTCCCCTACAAGTCGTCCGCGCAAGCGGAC
>WRLV01000006.1 GCA_009777445.1 Oscillospiraceae bacterium
CAATGTTTTGTGTGATTTTTGATTGTTTTTTTGGCTGAAATCCCCATTTCAAGTGTAACTGCTATAAAACGACCATCTCTCCAACCCACCCAAACCCATTTTTGCAAGACATTCCAAAAAAAACCACCGCCCAACACAAAACTGCCGGGCGGTGTAGCTGTTATAAATTCAAATCCGTCCGCGCAAGCGGACACCACAATTGTCAATTGTCAATTGTACATTGTCAATTGTTCGTCAACCGCTTCATATTCGGCAGGAAGATTATTAGTGGCAGTATTATGGCGCATGCGGCGAAGGTTATTACCGTCATGTCTTCTGTGAGCGGCACATGTTCAAGTGCCTTGCGGAATATAACCATCGCCGCCACGAACGCTCCACCGAGAGAGACCGTCATCACCGCCTTGAACAGGTTAAACGGCATACAAACCCTGACAAGAATTGCGAATGATGATGCGCCGTAAATATAGGTTGAAACTGTTCTGATTTCATCTGCTGAAAGCTCGTGAATGTTCCCCATGAAGGTAACTGCCAAAACGCTTAACAAACTGCAAACCCCAAAAGGCAGTGCCTTTTTAAGGACATTTAAAATAAATCGCCCGCTTTGTCGTTTAGTATTAGGTTCGAGTGCCAACAAAAAGCTCGGCGCGCCGATAAAACAAGCGTTGATTACTGTCATCTGAAACGGAATAAGCGGAAACGGGCTGTTAATAAAGAGAAAACACAACGCTATAATCGCGGCGTATACGGTTTTAGACAAGAACAACACCGCACTGCGCTCAATGTTATTAATACTGCGGCGGCCCTCTGCCACTACTTTTGGCAGCACCGCGAAGTTGCTTTCAAGCAAAATAAGGTTAGAGACGTTTTTCGCCGCATCCGCCCCCGACTGCATGGCGATTGAACAATCAGATTCTTTAAGTGCCAACACGTCATTAACCCCGTCACCGGTCATTCCCACCGTATGCCCTTTGGCTTTTAACGCCTTTATGAGAGCTAACTTTTGGTCAGGAGTCACCCTTCCGAACACCGAATATTTTTCAGCTATTTCACTAATTTCTTCAAGCGCAACGCCGTTCATGTCGATATAACGCTCATAGTCATGAAGCCCCACCCTGCCCGCAATTCCTGAAACAGTCAGTGGATTATCCCCCGATATTATTTTAATAGTGACCCCCTGTTCACGAAAGAATTTCAGTGTTTCGGGGGCCTCTTTGCGTACTTCCTCTGATATAACGAACAACGCCAACGGGGTGACGGACGAGGGCAATTTATTTTTCTCAAACGCTAAAGGAGAATGGGCAAGCATAACCACTCTACCGCCGCCCTTTGCAACACGCTCTGTAATGTTTGCTGAGTTTTTGTCGGACTTTGCGATTATTTCAGGCGCGCCGATTATATATGAGCCGGTAGAACTGAAATTGGCCCCACTCCATTTTTTAGCAGAAGAAAAGGCGATTAATTGTTTAACGTCTTGTGGAATGTCTTGTTTGGCGCAGGGAAAACGCTCTCTTAAGGCAACGGCCGTGGGATTTTCATCAGGCAACACCGCCATAAGCCTACCCACAATTTCTTGCGGCGAGCCGCCGCTGTCAGACCGGGAACCCGTATGCTTTATTTGCAATAATTCACTCGCTGATTTCACTTGAGCTATGGTAGACTCCAACGAGCCGCCGCCGGCAGATTTAAGCGGTATAATTTCACGCACACTCATCTTTCCTGTGGTAATAGTCCCTGTTTTGTCAAGGCAAAGCACATCTACCCTTGCTAAGGTTTCAACGCTGTGCAATTCGCGAACGAGTGCTTTATGGCGTGACAGCCTTATTATGCTTATTGAAAAGACCGCGCTAATCAGCAAAACCAAGCCCTCGGGAATCATTCCTATTAAAGCGGCAACGGTTGCCGTTACCGCGTTTTCGGGGGTTTCGGCTAACACGTTCAACGCCTTCCAGACCAAAATAGCCCCTATAGGAATAATGCAAAAGGCAATTCCTTTTATAAGGTGGTTCATGCTGTTCATAATCTGTGAGCGCGAGTGTTTAATATATTTCACATTGTTTATAATTTTATTGGCAAAATTATTGTCGCCCACTCTTACTACTTCGGTGCTCGCCGCGCCCGAGACCACAAAACTGCCGGACAACAATTCATCGCCTTTCAGTTTGGTTACGGGTTCACTCTCGCCGGTAATAATGCTTTCGTTCACCTCGCACTCGCCTTCTAAGACAACACTGTCAGCGCAGATTTGCATTCCGGCGGTGAGCTTTACACATTCCCCCAAAACAATTTCTTCAACCCTAATCTCTCGAATAACCCCGTCTCTCAACACCCGCACTTTGGGCGAACAGATGAGCGAGAGCTTGTCTATAACCCGTTTGGCACGTATTTCTTGAATTATTCCCACGGCGGTGTTTATGATGATGATAAGCATAAACAGGGCGTTTATAATGTCGCCAAAGGCAAGCACGAGGGCCGCAAGCGAAGCGTTGAGAATATTAAAAAACGTGACTGTATTAGAGCGCACTATTTGCGCCGTCGTTTTAGCGGGTGAGGTTGAGGTTTTATTTACCAACCCACTCTTGAGCCGTGACTCAACGTCAGCGCGACTAAGCCCTTTTTCCGTCAGCATTTTTCAACATGCCCCCCTATTTATATTATTATTTATATTATTATATAATAAAAACATTGATTTTGCAATGGCTTTGTGTTATAATTATAACAATATTTATCAAAGAGCCATTTTGGGAGAGAGGGGTGGTTGACTTGAACTATGAAAAATCATGCGGGGCTATTATTTACAGAAAATATCACGGGAACACTGAAATTTTATTAATAAAGCACATTAAATCGGGATATTGGTCGTTCCCGAAAGGGCATATTGAGCCGGGCGAAACTGAATTAGAAACCGCTAAACGCGAAATCAGAGAAGAGACGGGGTTAGAGGTTTTTATCGACACCGGCTTTCGTGAAACCGTCACCTATTCACCGCGCCGCGACACATCAAAAACCGTTGTATATTTTGTCGGAAGAGCCAAAACCAATGACATCAGGCTTCAAGAAGAAGAAATCGGCGATATTAAATGGGTCGAAATAGGGCAAGCACAACAATACCTTACATACGAGAACGACAAAGTAATCGTAGGTAAGGCAAGGTCATTTATCGCGTTGATGAAGTGAGGGGGGAATAAAATTGAGAGTGATATATCGTTTGGATACAATCAAAGAGCGTTTGCGCCCTATCTTTGATTCGTATCCTGTTAATCAAGCGACTTTGTTCGGCTCATATGCGCGTGGCGATATGACTCCCGAAAGCGATTTGGACATGGTGATTGACTGTGACGATGAAATGAAAAACATTAAATTTTACGCAATGTGGGCTGACGTAGAAGAAGACTTAAAAAAGTCCGTGGACATGATAGCCAACACCGAATTAATAAAAAACACAGAAATTTACGACAGTGTCAAAAAAGAGGGTGTAGTTATTTATGAGAAAAACGGATAGAGTAATCCTCATTAAAATCATTGAACACATGGACGACATTTTTGAGTTTGTTGAAAACATGTCTTATGATGACTTTATACAAGACAAACGGACATTGAAAGCGACTTGTTTCAGTATCGCTCAAATATACGAGTTAGCGTTCGGGACTTTGCAAACCTCACCGACCAAAAGATTATCCGAAAACATAATAAATCTTATAGACGGCTATTATTGGAAGGGGTTGAGCAAAACGCGCTCTGTGCTTATTCATCATTACGACAAGGTCAACTTAGATGTATTGTGGGGAACTATAAATAATTCCCTGCCGCAAATGTACAAAATTCTCGATGCTTTGATTCAAAACGCTGAAACATTACAAGAAACAAACAACAATAATCCAGATGAGCCTGTGGTGTGGGAGTAGAGGTTATGACAATCGAAAGAAAGAGAGTATATAAAAATGGCTATTAAACGTGTGGAAATAAACGATTTTCTTGTTTTTAAAGGTGAATTTGCGGCAGACTTTTGCCACGGAGTAAACGTAATTATTGGCGGCAACGCCACGGGGAAGACGACTCTACTGCGCACCCTTTACAGAGACATTGAACGCGACAATGGGCGCGACATTGCCTTGCACAGATATAAAGAACGCGCAACTGTTATTAAAGATAACAATAAGATAATCCAAAACGTCTTTATTCCCGAAAAAGACATGTTATCTATTGCACGAGGGTTACCCGAAAGTTATGAATACGCTAAAACCGATTTACTGGCAACCGAAATTGCAATCATTAAAAAAGCGCGTGTTCTTCCGCAATGCCCCGAACAACCGCTATATCGTAAAATCTGCAACCTGCTCGGCGGCGAACCTGAACATGACGGACAAAGCTTTTTTATGAAACGCTTTGATTTTGATGAACCTATACCCTTTTCTTCAGAGGCTTCGGGCTATCGAAAATTTGCTCTGCTTGCATTGCTCATCCGCAATGAACAAATAAAATTCGGCACCGTTCTGTTTTGGGACGAGCCGGAGAATAGCCTAAACCCCGAGCTTGTATCGAAACTTGTTGACATTTTGCTTGAATTAGCAAAAAATGGCGTTCAGATGTTCATTGCTACGCACGATTATAAATTTGCGCGGTATTTTGACGTAAGACAAGACAAAAGTATCCCGGTGATGTTTCATAACCTGTCGAAAAATGACGAGGGGAAAATAATTTGTGATTCACAGCCAAAATACCTTGAGTTGCGTGATAATCTTCTTGAATCAGCAAGCGAAGAATTGTTTGACATTATCGTTGCTGATGCTATGGGGGTGCGCAAAAATGCTTAAACTTGAAGAAGGAAATTTAAGGTTTTGTTTTTCCCCGCGCTATACCAACGCAGAAAGATTTGACGATAAAGAGAAGAACGCCGATGGAATGAAGGCTGCTGATTTTGTCGCAGAAACTATAGAAAATCTATATTTTATAGAGGTCAAAGATTTTCAAAATCCGTGCGCAACAGATGAAAATCGTAGGTCTGATTGCGAAAAACTTGGCGTTGCTACTAAAATGAAAGAAAAGAACGAGAAAAAAGGTGATAGGAAGTCAATATTTGTCCTTGAAATGGGGGAAACCATAAAGGACAGTTTGCTTCGTAAATATGCGTTAGGCGAGAAAATCAGCAAAGCAGTTATTTACCTATTATTTGTAAATTTTGATGCGTTAGGGGCAGAAGAACGCGGACGATTAAAAGCAAAAATCAGCGGTCATGTTCCCACGGGATTAAAAGACGAAAGATTCACAGAATTTACCAACATTACTTTTGATTTAGTTAACGCCACGCAATTAAAAGAGCGGCATGACATTTCCTGTACTGTGATAAATGTTCCAAAACAGCCGCATACACCTAAAAACAGTTAGCCTTTCAACAACATCGTCACCACCGTTGCCGTTGTGCCGCTTAGAAGGCATAACAGAATTTTTTGTATGATAGTTTCGCGCTTTGCTTTGCCGCTTTGTTTTAATTCAGCTTCGCTTAAAATCAAATCGGTGTCGCGGTCAATGTCGTTTGTTTTTGTGTTGATTTTTGAGGGGCGAACGAAAAAGATTGCCCGTTCAAAATATTCGCTGTTAGTATTATTCACCTCAACTATTAGCTTGTTAACACCTTTTAACATATTTTAACCCCCCCTCTCTCTTTTTTGTTCACTTGAATTATTAACAACGAACATAATTTTTATACAGTTTTCAACAGTTCAACAGTTAATTTTGTTAAAATTTTAATGGTTTTAGAGTTTTAATGTTGAAAACTCTGTGGAAAATGTTAAAAACCCATTGTTTAAGCCATTTGATTTTCCAAAAATTAAACAGAGCGAGTCGCTAAGTTTTTTCAGTTGTTTTTAGCAGTGTTTAATAAATTGTTGAAAACATTGTTGAAAGTGTGGAAAACGAAAATTTTAATCGCACGCTTGTGCAGAAAGGGCAGGTCTAAATTTATGAACATATTTTCAGACAGAATTAAGAACCTTCAGCCATCGATAATAAGAGAGATGTTTAAGTTCGCCGCCGACCCCTCTGTAATCAGCTTTTCGGCAGGAAACCCCGCGCCCGAATCTTTCCCGAAAGAGAAAATCGCTAAAATATCGGCAGACATTTTGAGCCAAGAACCGGTTGCCGCGCTCCAGTATTCTATATCTGAGGGCTACCCTAAGTTGCGTGAGTGGCTGAAAGCTGATATGCAGAAAAAAGAGATTTTCAACCCTAACGGCGATGAGTTGATTATTACCGCGGGCGCGCAACAGGTAATGGAACTGACAACCAAAACCATCTGCAACGAGACAGATGCTATAATCTGTGAAGCCCCCACGTTTATAGGCTCACTTAATAGTTTTCGCTCTTATAATGCAAAGCTCGTGGGCGTTCCTATGGACGATGCAGGCATTAACCCTGAGCTTTTAGACAGGGCGTTAACTTTAAATCCACGTTGCGCATTTATCTATCTAATCCCAAACTTTCAAAATCCAACAGGCAAAACCATGTCGCTTGAACGGCGCAAGGAAGTTTTAGAGCTTGCTTATAAGCACAATGTCATGATTTTAGAGGACGACCCTTATGGCGAGTTGCGATTCGACGGGGCAGACATTCCACCCATTAAAGCATTAGACAAAAAAGGGCATGTGATTTACGCCGGGACTTTCTCTAAAACAATGGCACCCGGCTTGCGCGTGGGTTATATGGTGGGTCCCGCCGACATTGTCAACAAGGCGGTTGCCGCGCTTCAAACGTCCACCGTTCACACAAACATATGGGCGCAAATGCTCGTTTGGCGTTTTGTGAGCCAGACCGATTTCGGCGCGCATATCGAAAGCTTGAGAGAGCTGTATAAGAGAAAATGCTCTCTTATGCTAAACAGTCTTAAATTCTCGATGCCGATGTCAATTACTTTTACTGAACCGCAGGGCGGACTGTTTATTTGGGGTTCTTTGCCCCACGGCGAACTTGACACGTTTTGCCGTGCCGCCATTGAGCGAAAAGTGGCGATTGTTCCGGGCAACGCTTTCTTAGTCAATGAAAGCGAAAGGTCACTCGATTTCAGGTTGAACTTCTCGACACCAAGCGAGGAGCAAATTGAAAAAGGCGTCGAAATACTATCAAGTGTCGCCAAATTATTTTATTAAGCGAGGAATGTCAAATGCAAGAACAAAAAAAGCGTGCGTTGAGCGGCATACAGCCTACCAACACGCCACACTTAGGCAACTACTTAGGGGCGATGAGAAACTGGGTAACATTAAGCCGCGAATTTGATGCACTATATTTTATAGCAGACCTTCATTCAATTACCGCTGACATGAACCCCGCAATGCTCAGAAAGCAAACACTTGAAAGTTTTGTTTTGCTGTTGGCAATGGGGATTGAACCCGACAAATCAACGGTGTTTGTTCAAAGCCACGTTCCGGCACATTGTGAACTGTGTTGGCTTCTTAATTGTTATACTCCTTACGGTGAATTGTCACGAATGACTCAATTCAAAGACAAATCAAAAAAACAACCTGAGAATATTAACGCCGGATTGTTCACCTATCCCGTGTTGATGGCAGCGGACATTTTGCTTTATCAAGCAGACTATGTCCCTGTGGGAATAGACCAAAAACAACATTTAGAAATAGCGCGCAACACAGCGGCACGCTTCAACGGGGCTTTCAGCGAGACATTTAAACTCCCCGAACCTTATACCTCACCTGCTACGGCTAAAATCATGTCGCTTGCTGTTCCCGACAAAAAAATGTCGAAGTCTGACTCAAACCAAAACGCAACGGTTTTTGTTTTAGACGAGCGTGATACTATTATAAGAAAGTTCAAGCGCGCCGTAACCGACAGCGAAGCTCAAGTAAGTTATCGCGAAGGCGACCCAAACAAAGCCGGAATTAACAATCTTATTTCGATTTACTGTGCGTTCACCGAAAAAACAATAGTACAAACCGAATCCGAGTGGCAGGGAAAAGGTTACGGCGAGTTCAAGTTAGCGGTTGGTGAGGTTGTCGCCGACGGCTTAAAAGACATTCAAGAAAAATACAACCGCCTTTCGTCAGACAAACAATACATCAACGACTGCCTAAAAACAGGGGCTCAAAAAGCCGCCGCTATAGCAAAGCGAACACTTGCTAAGGCGCAAAGAAAAGTCGGACTGATGGCAGTGGACAGTTGACAATTGAGAGTTGAGAGTTTATGTAGGGGACGGGCTTGCCCGTCCCGAATTACCGCGAAAATTATACACCGCCCGGCACTTTTGTGTTGGGCGGTGTTTTTTTGTTGGAATGTCTTGCGGAAATGGGTTTCGGTGGGGGTTATAGGGCATTTCGTTATTTTTATGTTTTAAGCTTTTTCTAAAAACTCACACTGCTACACAATCCGGCTCCCATTATTTGTTATCCGTATTCCCGATAATTTTCACACCGCTTGCCGACTCAACGGTTTTGGTCGCCAACTCACGTAGCTCGGCGTATGCTTTGTCTAATTTATTTTGTAGCATCACAACAGACTTGTTCGCAGTTTCGAGTTCGCCGCTTAAATGCCCGATTTTATCCTCAAGCCTTGTGACTGTATTTTTGAAATCGTTCTCTTTCAGCGCGGATTTATAATCAAGTTCGCGTTGCAATTCTGCCATTCTTGACTCCGCAAATGCCTTTCTCTCGCTCTCGACTAACTCGCCAATTCCGGCAACTTTATTTTCGAGTTCTTTAATATAATCTGCTTTGCTCTCGGCTTCTGACAAAAGCTGTTTTGCCTGTTCTTCTTGTTTTGATAATTCCGCCTGCCGCGCCGCTTTTTCGTCAGCCCACGAATTGTTTTCTTTCTCGCGAGTTCGTACCAGATTGTACTGAAATTCTTCAGCTTCACGAGTACGTTCGAGTTTAAGCTTTTTCGCCGCTTCCTCATATTCGCTTTGCAATGTCGCATTTTTAAGGCTGTAGTCCCCACGCAACCGCTCTAACGCTTTCTTAGCATCTTCTTCTTTTGCGGACTTTTCGCCCTCAATTTCCGCGACACGTTCTTTCCCCGCTTCGATGATTAATGCGAGTTTTTGCAATTCGTTCCCAACGCCGTACAACTCCTGCAACCTGTTTTCTTCGGTAGAAATAGCGGTCTGCAAGTCGTTCCATTTGTCGATTAATTCTTTAGAGAATATGTTCTGCTCGACCGCCTTTTTAGAAGTCTCAACTGCTTTCTTTTGAATGGCTTCTTTCTCGACTTTTTCGGGATTGAGCTTGCCTTTTTCAGCCGCCACCGCACGTTTATTGGCTTTGTTGAGTGCTTCTAAGATTTCGGCTTTGGTGTTTTTCAAGGTGATTTCTTGTTCCGGCATTTTAATTCCTCCGATTGTTTTTGTTTCATTTTAACATGATTTTTAAAAGATGTCAATAGGTGTTAGAAATTTTAATCGATTGTCCTCTCATTCCTTTATATGCTTTATTACATCGTATACTTCGCAATCTAAAACAAAGCACAAAGCATCAAGGGTTTTCGTGTTAATGTCCTTACCGTGTTTAATACGGTGGATAGTGTTTGCGGAAAACCCTTGTTTATAAATTAAATGATATTCAGTTATTCCTTTGGTTAGCAAAGTCTTGAAAAAGGGCTCGTAACTTATCATATTTTCATCACCATTATTATTTTATCATACTTAACCCCTTGACTATGCTTAACATATTGAGTATAATATTAATAAGGCGGTGTTTCCCGCTAAAATAAAATAATGAATTAAGGAGAAAAAGCGATGAAAAAGAAAATTTTAAGTGTGGTTTTGGTGGTGGCGGTGGCGGTGAGCCTGTTTGTGGTTCCGGTTTCGGCTTCAAAGTGGGAAGGATACATAAAAATATCCACACCGTTGGAGCTGTCGCAAATTATCGGCTCAAGCAAATATTATCTTACAAGAGATATTGACTTGAAAGGTTTTGGATTGTGGTCGCCGATTTCGAGTTTCAGCGGCGAATTAGACGGCAACGGTTTTGCTATAAGAAACCTCACGAGTATAGAAGGTGGATTATTTCACCGGTTAAGCGGCAAAGTAAGAAATCTTGGTTTAATCAACGTAGATATAACAAGCCCAAATGATGCAGGGGCATTGGCGAAAATATATAATGGAAACTTAGTTGTAGAGAATTGTTATGTAACAGGGAAGGTCTTAAGCACTGATATAAATAGTGTAGCCGCAGGTCTTGTTAGTAGAATTGAAGGCGGTTATGATATTTCGGCGAGCATAACTTTTAATAATTGTTTAAACATGGCGACTGTAACTACTACAAGCGGACCGGGTGGGATTCTCGGCTCAAATGCTTCGTGGTATATGTCGGTGTCAGGAGAAGTTGTTAATGTTGGGGATTCTTCATCAATAACAAATAGCATAAACGCAGGAACAATTATAGGCGGAAAAACACATACCGGCGGAATTGCAGGCTATTTTGTCGGTGGTCGGATAAACAATTGCTATAATTACGGAACAGTGAAAATTACAAACTCTCAAACTGTACATACCCCAGGTGGAATTTTGGGAGAAACAAGCGCAGCAACTTATAACCGCGGAAGCGTAATAACAAGCATTATTAACAGTGCGACTACAGGCAGAACCGCTATTGGTTATCCTTCAGAAAATACTCATACGGAGCAACTTAGAGCTAATGTGCCGATTGGTGACTTTAAAAAGCAAGAAACATATAGGGGTTTAGATTTTAACCGCGTTTGGTATATTCACCCACAAGTTAACAATGGCTATCCAATTCTTCGCACGATGATGAAACTTTATAAAATTCCTACAGAAAACAACAGAGCCGCCCCTGCCGCGACTTCGTTTGAAATTGAAATCAGCCTAAGAACAGGCGACACGTTAAACCTTGGCGCGGCGTTAATCCCGACGGGTTCGAGCGGCACGGCGACATATAGCTCAAACAAAACTTCAATAGCATCTGTAACCAATAACGGCAGAGTAACAGCAAGAGCAAAAGGCACAGCCGTTATAACGGTAACCGTGGGTACGAGTTCAAAGAGGGTTAGTGTCAGAGTGACTTGATGAATATTGCCAAAACCCCAAAACCAAAAACCGCCTTTTCAGGGCGGTTTTTATTTTGTTATGCAGATTGATATATAACTTCACCTGTTTTGATAACGTGTTCGACAAAACCGCTTGGGTCTTGGTTGGGGTCTAATAAGTGCGGTTCAATGTCGAGAAAATCGCCGTTTCTCCTAAGTCTTTGTAATAAAACGCAAGTGTCGTACCAATTATCATCAGCGATATTGTTGACTAAAACGGCTACATCAATGTCGCTGTCAGCGTGAGGATTCCCGTTGACGTATGAGCCAAAGAGTATAACCGATACAGGTTTCAGTGCTTTTTTCACCTCTTCGGAATATTTTTGTGCTATCTCTCTAACTTCGCTTTTACCCAACATAAAAACCCCTCAGTTTCTTCAAGTATTTGTTTGCCGCTCACGGCATTGATTGTTTTAGCGATAGCAACTTTGTGTTCAGGATAACGTGCTTCTATTTGAAACGGCATTAGTCGCTCCAACAACGTAAGTTGCTCTTCTGATAAATCCTCATAGACATTGGCTTTATTGGCGAGTTTCCTTAAGTCATGACCTTTTGGCGGCACTTTACCCGTTTTTTTAGCAATAGCGGCTTTAAGTGCTTTTTCTGCCACCAAATGGCAAAGAAAACCTGTCCATAAATAATGTTTCTTATCTAACATGGACTTCGCCACTATTATATCCTCGTCACATAAATCAAGCCAATACTCAACTTTATCAAGCATAAATTCGCTCCCTTAAATTATCTTAAACCCATTCTACCACATTATCACCTATAAGTCAAGAGTTAATTGAGACGATTGTCATTGGGGTTTTTACTCTGCTTTTCAAGACCCAGCAAATAGGCTTCAAGCAATTGTTTGTCTTGACGTGGTAAATTATTATACCGCTGTATTATTTCAAGCTGTTTAGCGTTCAGTTTCGGAGTTTCCGGCTCATCTTCTGCAAAAAATTCAGACATTGTAATCCCAAGCCCTACACAAATTTTATTTAACGTAGATAAAGACGGCTCGTTGTTGCGATTGAACATATTATTAAGTGTGGAATGTGATATATCAGATTCTTTCGCAAGGCGATATTTACTATAACCCTTTTTATCGCACAGTTTATTTATATGAGCAAGAACTACGTTTTCTTTCATTTATACCTCCCTATTGCGATTGAATGTTATAATACATTAATTGTACAACATAAAGAGGATTTATTAAAGTTTTGTTAAAGGGGTTGACATATATGTCGCATATGTAGTATAATCTTTATATCAACGGTAAATTTTACCGAATTTTAGGAGGTAGCAATGATTAAATCAGCAAGTAAGAAAATTTTAAGTGTGGTTTTGGTGGTGGCGGTGGCGTTGAGTCTGTTTGTGATTCCGGTTTCGGCGCAAACGACATTAAGGCTCAACAGAACAAGTGTCACCGTTGCAGAGGGCAGTTCTTTTCAGCTAAGAGTGCAAACAAACTCAAAAAACACTGTGCGTTGGGGTTCAAGCGACAGTCGGGTCGCAAGGGTCAACCAAAGAGGGCAAGTTAGGGCAATAGCCGCCGGCAGAGCAATCGTAGCCGCGAGGGTTGACGGTGTTACCGTGAGATGTCGGGTAACGGTTAGAAGAGCGAGCGCAAATAACAGCACTAATCAACCTACAAATAATAATCCACCGCCAAATATACCGGAAAACCCTGCAAGCGATTTTGAATACCGCTCTGACGGCAAGGGTGGGATTGAAATTTTAACTTATACGGGTAGCACGCTTAGAGTACGTATCCCCAACACCATAGAGGGTATGCCGGTAACAAGTATAGGACAAACTTTCAACGCAGAACCGAGTCCCCGTACTAACAGTAATGGTAGAAATGCCGCTTATGTTTACATACCGGAGGGAGTCACAAGTATAGACGACCGAGCGTTTTTCGATCATACAGGTCTTTTAGGCGTAACAATCCCCAACAGCGTGACAAGTATAGGCAATTCTGCATTTAGCGGTTGCACGGGGTTGACGGAAATAACAATTCCCAACAGCGTGACAAGTATAGGCGATGAGGCGTTTCGAGGTTGCAGTGAATTAACGAGAGTGACCATTCTGGGCAGAGTTACAATTAATAGCGGGATGTTTAATGGTTGCGAGAAGTTGACGGAATTAATAACCCCGGGCGACAATATAAATTACGCCCTTCTTAGCCATAAAGCATTTGTTGCTACCGCAGGTGCCACCACAATCAGAAACACCGCAAACGGTGCCATGGCTAAAGCCTATGTCCATAGTCGTGACAGGAAACAAATCAATACCGTGCAAGTTATAGGCGTTGAAATTGTAAAAGGTGCTCCGACTTTTTATACTGTTAGAGGTAATGTTGCTACACCTATTACCTCATCAACAACAGACTCAGACTGGAACTCAAATGGGATTGTTGAGTTTTCCGAAGAAATCAAAGGACAAATAATCAGTTCGAGAATAAGCGATGGCTCTGCTGTATTCGGAATTTGGGGCAACCGTGTAATGGATTGCGTGTTCACCGAAACAGTTGACTTATCAAATCCCGGTGCTACAGCGAGAGTGCTATCCTCGCTTATTGAGACTACCCCTCAGCCGCTTTCGAATATGACCCCGATAAGCGAAAGCAATGCTCTTCCGGGTGCTTCTAAGAGAGGCTCTACTGATGGTTGGGGTGTTGTTTCTGCCGGTCCGGCGCGAGGTTTAACAATCGGTTCTGCCTAATTAGAACCCAATCACCAATCCAACCCCAAAAACAAAAACCGCCCTGAAGGGCGGTTTTTTGAAAGAACTTTAAAAAACGCTTGACAATATGGGGTATATTCTATTATAATGATAGTAAAGAACCATTTGAAGAAGGTGAAACGAGTGCAAGAATTTGATATTGTGTTCTACACAAAGGGCAACGGCGAAAAGCCTGCACAGTTATTTATTGACGGGTTAGAGCCAAAGAGGAGAATAAGTAATGAGTGAGTGGAGAAAGTACAGAGACAAACGGCTTAAAAGCGACCCCGTGCTTCGCGCCGAGTATGAAGCACTTGAGCCGGAGTTCACTATCATTCAAGCAATGATTGATGCACGGAAAAACACCGGTCTTACACAAACACAGCTTGCGGCAAAGACCGGAATAGCACAAAGCGACATCAGCAGAATCGAAAACGGCGGCGCAAATCCGTCAATTAAAACACTTCAAAGATTGGCGGCGGCAATGAACATGAAAATTAAATTAGAGTTTTTGCCGATTGACGAACAGTTGACGAACAATTGACAATGTATAATTGACAATTGACAATTAAATGTAGGGGACGGGCTTGCCCGTCCCGAATCTAACGCGAATTAAAACCCGCCTTTTCAGGGCGGTTTTTTCTAATTTGTGAGCTTATAAAAGGAAAATGTCGTTTTTCCGAAAAAACCATTGACACATCGCATTAAATTTGATATAATAAAAAAGAAGATTGTATTTTAATGAGAGAAACAAACTTAAAAGGGAAAAATGATGACTGAAAAAATAGGGGAGTTTTCTCCCGAAATTGTAAAGTTGCTTAATCTCGACATTTCTGCAGGGACGGATATTTACATAGGAGTGACCAATATCGCTCATATAGCCAATGAACATAAATATGAATTTGACCGTTATTTTGATAAAATCCATCTTATTTTATCCGCTCCCGACTATGTGCGATTGAAAACCGATGATGGGTCGATTGAGTATATAAAACATTTAAGCAAGTACATAAAAGTCGCCGTTAGAGTTTCCGGAGATGGTAAATATTATGTGCGCTCGTTATATACAGTTCGTGATAGGATTGTCAAGAATTTGTTAAAAAGTGACATATTAAAACGTGTTGACAAAAAAATAAATCTGTGATATAATTATGAAAACAGAACTGTTCTGTGAATTTGAGGGCTGAAAGGCTGCAGCCGCCCCCTATGCTTGACATTGGGTTAGGAGATGTGGGATTGAGGTCGACTCACCAAATTCAAAGAAAAAACCGCCCCTCCAGGGCGGTTTTTTTGAAGTTTGTGACAATAATATTTATATTTATTTATTATTGACTTTCCAAAAGAAATATGGTATGCTCTTTATATGGCTATTATAAAAATTACAAATCTCACTTTCGCCTACGAGGGCAGTTATGTTCATGTGTTTGAGAATGTTTCGTTGCAGTTAGACACCGATTGGAAGCTTGGATTTATCGGCAGGAACGGCAGGGGAAAGACAACTTTGCTCCGACTGCTGATGGGCGAACACGAGTATAGCGGAACCATTGCGGCATCGGTCGGCTTTGACTATTTTCCGTTTGACGTTGGTGACAAATCGCAACCCACCCTCGGTATAATTGAGAGCATTGCCCCGAACGCACAGTTGTGGGAAATAAATCGTGAACTATCCCTGCTTGACGTTGACGATAATGTGTTGGAACGTCCATTTGAAACCCTCTCAAGCGGCGAGCAAACAAAGATTTTGTTGGCAGGGTTATTTTTGAAAGAGAACAACTTTCTGCTGATTGACGAGCCAACAAATCATCTTGATTCAAATGCGCGACAAACAATTTGCGAGTATCTGAAATACAAGAAAGGCTTTATTCTTGTATCACACGACCGCAACATTCTTGATAATTGCATAGACCATGTTTTGTCAATTAACAAGACGAACATTGAAGTGCAAAAGGGTAACTTCTCATCGTGGCTTGTAAACAAAGAACGAAGGGACAGCTTTGAGCTTGCCGAAAACGAACGGTTGCAAAAAGACATTAACAAACTGAAAATTGCGGCTCAACGCACGGCGAAATGGTCTGATAAAGTTGAAAAGACAAAGTACGGCACGCGCGATTCGGGATTGCGCCCTGACCGCGGTTTCATCGGTCATAAATCGGCGAAAATGATGAAGCGAAGCAAGGCGATTGAAGCAAGACAAAACTCGGCAATTGAAGATAAGGCGCGCCTTTTGAAGAACATTGAAAGCGCAGACAGCTTGAAAATTGCTCCTCTTGCTCACCACGCCGACTGCTTAGTCGCGCTTGACAATGTTTCGATTTTCTATGGCGAAAGAGCGGTTTGCGAGAACGTCACCTTTGCTGTGAGTCAGGGGCAAAGAGTGTCGTTGTGTGGGAAGAACGGGTGCGGCAAATCAAGTGTGCTGAAATTGATTTGCGGCGATAATATAAAACACACGGGTAAATTTCAATCGGCAAGCGGGCTGAAAATATCTTATGTTTCGCAAGACACATCTTTTCTTTCGGGCGATTTATCCGGCTATGCGCGCGAGTGCGACATCGATGAAAGCTTATTCAAGGCAATTTTACGCAAATTGGACTTTTCACGAACGCAATTTGAGAAAGACATGTCGGTTTTTTCTGCCGGGCAAAAAAAGAAGGTGCTGATTGCAAGAAGTCTTTGCGAAAAAGCGCATTTGTATATTTGGGACGAACCACTGAATTTCATAGACGTTCTCTCACGCATACAGATTGAGGAGTTGATTCTTACACATTCCCCAACCATGATTTTTGTGGAACATGACAGCGTTTTCACCAAAAAAACAGCTACACAAAGCGTTTGCTTTTGACGGGGTAGCCAAAAAGTCGTAAATTTTCAGAAAAAATTAGATTAATGGTTGACATTTGCCATATTTTGTGTTATAATGCTAATCGCGCGAATTATTTTGCGAATTTTAATTTTTTAGGAGGATTTAAGTTATGCCTTATGGTTATGGCGGTTCCCGCGGTGGGTTCGATTTGTTTAGTGCAGGAACGGTTGCAGTCCTTGCTGTGGCGTTGGGGATAGTGGGGGGAATTCTTCTCTACACCTTGTTTCTTAACAAAAACAATGAGGGGAAATTTTCGGGCTTCGCAGGTTGGCTTTATGAGTTTTTAAACTTCAAGAAAATGTTAGCCGAAATGCTTTTAAAAATAACTTATCTCATGGCGGCTTGTATCGTCACACTCTTTAGCCTTTTTGTGATTTTGCCGAGCAATTTTCTTTATTCAATATTTGTGTTGGTTTTTGGGAATGTCATTCTCAGGCTCGGTTATGAGTTTTCATTGGTTATTCTCATTATTTGCCGCAACACAACAGAAATTAACAACAAAACTAAGGGGGACGCATCAGAAAGAATTGAAACCGTGACAAATAGAGTCACCCCGGTGAGAGAACAACGTGTCGAAGGGGGAATTTGGGTCTGCAGCAGATGCGCAAAGAAAAACTCAGCAAACGACATGTTTTGCGGCGGCTGTGGCAACCATAAGTAAAAATATCCTACATACTATTGGTGTCCGCTTGCGCGGACACCATAACTGTCAACTCTCAATTGTCCACTGTCAACTGTCAAAACTCCAACTCCTCTCCTGCCTGCAAATATTGTATTTGGTTTCCTAATTTCTCTTTTAACAGCTCATAGCCCTTTTCCCCCGTGCAGTGACAGGTGTAAAGCATACCGACGTGCAAATCGGCTAATTCATCGGCCAAATCGGCGATGTCCGATGGTGGGCAATAAAATTTGCGGCTGTTTTTCCCCATAAGATGAAAGCCCCCCACCACTGACAGTATGGGGGCAGATTTCCAGGTGTTTTGCACGCTCTTAAGCACATTGACAATGCCACGGTGAGAGCATGGTGAAACCACAACGCAACCGTCCTTCTCGTCTAATGACGGGAAAATTACCATGAAAACCTCGTCCGCGAAGGTGTCTTTTTCAATTTTCAGAGTGAAATTTTCTTCCCCGTCACCCTGCCTTTTTATAAGAAGGGGAATGTCGTTGCGCGCGTGATAAAGCGTTTCGTCTGACATTAAAAACACCCCGGGGGCAACCTCTTGAAAGCAATTAAACGCGACTATATTATCGGCGATTTTCTCATAAAACTCGCGCGGATGCCCAATAGGGATTTTAAACAGACCCGACTGTTTAAAAGTCGTTGTCTGCGCACTTTTACGCATGAATATTTTAATATTGGGGCAAGTTTCAAGCAAGGTGTCAAGTCCACCGACATGTCCCGTATGATTATGTGAAATAACAGCACAATCAAGCTGTGAGAGTGTCACTTTCATCTTTTCGGCGTTGACTTTAAAACGCCCCGAGGCACCTGTGTCAAACAAGATTTTAGCACCGCCTGCCTCGATATAAAATGAAATTCCGTTCTCAACAAACAACTTATCAATAGCCGCTGTGTTTTCTATAAGTGTTAATATTCGCAAAACGCACTCCTAAATACACTCCTGATAGACTCCTATAACGTAGTTACCCCGTGGGCAGACGATTTTATTTCCATCTTGCCTGTTTCGGGGTGGAAGAAGACAGTCCGCCCATAATTTTTGCCTGTATCGTGCGCTATAATCGGGATTTGTAAAAATTTAAGCACTTTCCTTACAGCCTCGACATTGCGCTCGCCTATGTTAAACTGGCTTGATGCCGATGCAAACATAACCGCGCCGCCGGCAATTTTAGCGACAAGGTTACGTTGAAGTGCCCCGCTTTGCAACATCTTCTTGTGCATATCCGGGACGGCGGTGTCGGCAAATTTCATACGGTTTTCGCCGACTTTTGAGACAGTCGAACTGTCAGGCAACATAACGTGTGACAGCCCGCTCACTCTGTTCATTTTATCCCAAAGACAGATTCCCACACACGAGCCTAACGCATAAGTCACTAACACGTCGGGCGGTTTGCAGGTTTTCCAGTCAGAAATTCCCACACTGATATTCATAGAACCCCCAATTTCCCGAATAATTCCGATAAAGAATCAACGGTGGGAATTAACATCATGTTCGACTTTAAAGGAACTCCGTCTATAAGAATATCTTTGTCAATACAAAGAAGTTTATCCCCAACCTCACCGAATTCAATCACCGGAACACTCATTACCGCCCCTAACATATCAGCGGTGAAAGATGGAGCCTCAACGCCTATGTTAAGACCGCTTAATGTTGCGATGGCGTTCATATAAGAGCTGCCCATGATGTTCCCTATTTCCGAAAGCGCGGATATTTCATTTTCATCTAAATTCATAAGGTCTATCTCTTTTTTGCCGAAAAATATATCTAACACAACCTCGGCGAACGCTTTGTTGATTAACAATAAAATCATTCCGGAGATATTACCCTTAAGGCGCACTAAAACTGCGGCAATTAAGTCCTCAGGCGAGCCGTAATGGTCTATAGCGGCTTGAAACCCCAAAATCTTAACAGCAGGCAGTTGAATTTTAATTTCTCTTCCTATCATGCTTGAAAGCGCGGTTGAGGCGTTGCTTGAACCGATGTTTCCTATTTCTCTCAGCACATCCATGTGCATTTCATTCAGGTCTTCATATTTTTCTAACATTGTTTAAAACTTATCCTTTCTTTGAGTATGCAGCTTGCTTTTTGCCACCGGCGGCTCGTCGGCTAACTTCTTAAATTATTCGCTGTGTTTATGAACTCGTCAGACGTTTGAATAATCTTGGCATTTAATTGATATGAACGTTGGGTTTCGATTATGTGAACCATTTCGGAGGCGAGGTCAACGTTTGACATTTCCAAAGCACCGCTGATTTTTTCGGCATCGGGGTTAGCTATCGGCGGTCCTGAGCGTTCGGTGACGACTAAGCGGTTATTATTCGTCTGCTCTAACCCCCAGTTATTCGGAACAGAAAATACCCCGACCATCTGTTCAACCGCCAAATAGTCCGGCTCACTCGTGACATTTTGAACGCCGTCAACCTCCTCGCTCATAAACGGAATCGTAATCGGCTCACCGTCATAACCCAACACAAAATCACCGCTGCCGTTTACTAACTGCCATGTTCCGTCTTCGTTCGCGCTCATATTAAAGCTGCCATCGCGAGTCAAAAACGTGTTGCCGTTTCTGTCCCTAACCATGAAGAAGTCGGGGCCGGCAAGCGCGAAATCAAGCGGTTGTTCGGTGGCGGTGAAGTTACCCTCTGACCAGACTAAATCGGTTTTCATGAGGTATTGTCCATGACCTGTCTCCCATTCGGGGCGATTTTGCTGACGAATGGTATAGATACAGTCGGCGAAAGAAGGGCGCAACCCCTTAAACCCCACAGTATTCACGTTAGCAATATTGTTAGCATAAATGTTAAGCCCCTGCTGCTGAGCGATCATCGACGACTTCGCGCCATAAAAAGAAATATTCATCCTTTTACATTCTCCTTTTTTATTTAGTTGGCAATTGATAATTTATAGTTGACAATTGTTTGTTCGCCTTCGTTCCTTTTTTTAGATTTTTCTGCGTCCATCTCTTTGAGTATTTTATCTACAATATCCCATGACCTATTAAAAATTTCTTCATCTTCGTCAATAGCAATTGGGCAATATGCTCCTTTTTTATCCATTAAAATCCCTCCTTTTCTCATCAATATACACTTTTAACGCAAGCATATTGGTGCTATCTTCTGATAAATTAAAAGTCATATAATCAAAACCATGACCTTTTTTCTTCCACAAGTCCCTACCTTTTTGCGTTCTCATTAAATCCATTACTGTAAACGCATCTATTCCTATGTTTCTTGCTTCAGCTATCATATATGGTTTTATCGGAGCATCAAAACCAAGTCTCGCCCATGTGTAATAACCATTATCATTTTCGCTTTTGCTCGCTTTTAAGGTTATTTGTTCTTTATTTTGATTTATCGAATTTGTAACAACAGAATCAAACCATGCAGCTCCATTTCCAACGCCTTGATTATTAGAATCAAATCTAACATGGTCTATATGAACATGTTTATCATAAACCGTAATTTCTATACCATCATATTCATTTGATATTGTAACACGAATTCCTCCGGAAGACTCATCATTAAATACATAAAATTGATTCGCAAGATTAGGATAATACTCGATTGAAGCTATATCTGCGGCGTTTTGAAAGTCTGTTTGATTTTCGTTGCCGATAAAAGTTGGTTTAATTTGTTCTCGTTTTTTGTCCTCTTTCCAAGCATCATCTGTAACACGTTTCTTGCCTGTTGGTCTTTCAAGCAACGCTGTTCCTCCACGATTGTCGCCTATCACCCTTTCACCAACGCCGCCATGCCGGCAGTTCTTCCGTTCATTGTGTCAAAGTGTCGCAACATTCTGCTGTTTGCTTCATAATGTCGCTGTGTTTCCATTGCCATTGCCATTTCTTTGTTCGCATCAACGTTTGACTTCTCGAAACCGCCCTGTATTATATCAAACGTTTCGCCTTCGGGCAAAAGCTCGTCTCCTTGATAGGTGAACAAGTTATTGCCGAACTTGATTACATCTGCGTCGGGCGGTATATAAGTCAGCGCGAGGGTGTCAACAATCCCATCTTCGTTGCGTATAACGCCGTTATTGTCAATCTCGAAGTCATCGTTTCCGAGATAGATGTCTCCGTTTTGCCCTTGAACCCTGCCTGAGATGCCGAGGGTCAAATAGCCTTCATCATCAAGCTCAAACTGGCCGTTCCTCGTTTGGTAGATATTACCGTTTGGGTTGGCGATGTTGAAGTAGACATTCCCCCAAATAGCAACGTCAAATCTGCTTTCTGTATATTCAAAGTTTGATTGTTCAAGGTTTGTTTTTGTAAAGTCGGCATAAGCTTGCATGAACCTTCCGCTGGTTTTGCGGCGTGCATCAACTAAAATCAACTCCTCCATAAAAGTGTTGATTACCAATTCATCTTTGCGATAACCGGCAGTGTTGATATTGTCAACATTGTTGCTTATTGCGTCAAGTCGGCGTTGTTTTAAAATCATCGCCTGACCCACGTTATAAAACCCTCTCAGCATTTCAGATTTCTCCTTTACATTTTCATATATGCTTCTAACTTATGCTTTAAAATCAAAACAGATTTAGCGTGGATTTGACTGACTCTGCTTTCGGTCACCCCTAAGACTTTGGCTATTTCTAAGAACTTTAATTTCTCATAATAATAAAGGGTGATTACCTGTTTTTGTTTGGGTTTGAGTGAATTTATTGCTTGTGTGAGAACCTTTTTCTTCTCTTCCTCATAAATGCCGTAGTCGGCTTCGGGGGCGAACGCTGTATCTGAAAAATTGTCTTCATAAATCAGCTCTTCAAATGAGAGTGTCACTGCCCCTGCAATGTCTGCCATAGCGCGCGCCAACTTTTCCATGCTTATTTCCAAATAATCGGCAACCTCGCGATTTTTAGGATACCGCCCCAACTTGATGTAAAGATACGCGTATGCTTCTTCAATGGCTTTGCCCAATTGTCTCACCTGTCGCGGAACCCAATCTTGCTTGCGGACATAGTCGATTACCGCGCCTTTAACTTTAACGCTCGCATATGTCTCGAATTTCACTCCGCGTTCAATGTCAAAGGTTTCGACTGAATTAATCAGGGCTATTACCCCCTCGTTAACCACATCATCAAACTCGCCGTATTTAGCATACGCATTGCGCAACGACACCGCCACAATCTTTACGATGTGCATATATGCCAGAACGATTTCGTTTCTAAGCTCAACATCATCTTTTTGCTTGGCGTATTTTCGTAACAATGCATGGGGGTCTGTCACCATATCAACCACCTCCAAGTGATATGTTTCCTACTGCTTGAATTTGGGTGTCGTTTTCTATTTCGCTGTATGACAGCACATATAGGTTTGGAATGTATTGGTCAATCAATTTTTTATAATAAAACCTTACTATAGGTGATGTAAGCACAATCACACTCGGAAGAACATCTTTTACCTTTGAGAATTCCTCGTTAGAGCGTGCTATTACCTGTTGCGCCATCTCGGGGTCGGGGACGAACACGCTTCCCCTCTCGCTTTTCTTCACGTTGGCGATTATCATGTCCTCAATTTTGGGGTCAAGGGTGACAACCCTTAACGAGTTCGCCTCGGCAAACCGCCTTGTTATTGTCCGTTTGAGTGCCTGTCTTACATATTCGGCGGTAATGTCTATATCTTTAATGTTATGAACATTTTCAGACAAAGCCTCTATAATTGTTTCCATATCGCGGATAGGAACGCTTTCGCGCAAGAGCATCGAAAGCACTCTTTGCAGATAGCCCAAACTGATTGTCCCCGGAATTAAGTCGTCCACCAAAGTGGGGTTGACAGCGCGAATGTTCTCTACCATTGTCTTTACGTCTTGGCGTGAGATAATTTCGTGAGCGTGTTGGCGAATTACCTCTGACAGGTGGGTAATCATAACCGATACAGGGTCGATTAGGGTATAACCGGCAACGTCTGCCATTACCTTCTTGTCCTCACTTATCCAGCGTGCCGGGATTCCGAACGCCGGCTCTATGGTGTCAATGCCTTCAACAGGGGCAACAACATCGCCGTTGTCCAATCCCAAATAGTGGTCGGCGAGAATTTCTCCGCGTGCCACTTCTTCGCCCTTTATTTTGATTATATATTGGTTGGGATTTATTTCGGGGTTGTTTCTCATTCTCACTGACGGGAATACCATACCCATATTCACGGCAAAATCTTTTCGGAACAACACAAGCCGCTCAATAAAGTTGCCGCCGCTTCTCTCGTCCACCAAATGCAAAAGGCTGTATCCGAATTCCATCTCTATAGTGTCAACCGTCAAAAGTTTAAACACGTTATCTATATCGCGATAATAATCTTCTCCCGAAGTTTCTCCCGTTGGGGTTTGTTCTGCTTGTGCCAATTGTTCTTGTTCAAGAGCCTCGGCTTCAACTAAAGCTAACTCCCTTCTGTGTCGCCCGATTACAACAGAGCCGAAAATCAAAGAGCCGCCGATAATAAGCATAGCCGGCCAGGGAAAACCCGGAATCATCATAAGTGCTAAAACTACAATTCCTGCAATGGCGAATGTGACAGGGTTTCTGCTAAACTGCGTTTTAAGCTCTTCATTAAAGCTGCCCGTGCTTGCTGTGCGGGTTACCACCATACCTGTGGCAACAGAAATCAGCAACGCGGGAAGCTGTGAAGCAAGCCCGTCACCCACCGTCAATACACTGTATTTATTAACAACATCTAAAAACGGCGTTCCGTCCATTGAGCCTAAGATGAAGCCACCCACTAAGTTGATAATAGCGGTAATAATCGCCATAATGGCATCGCCCTTAACAAACTTTGTCGCACCGTCCATTGCTCCGAAAAAGTCTGATTCTCTTTGAACGTTGGAACGTCTGACTTTAGCCTCTTCGTCTGTAATGGCTCCCGCGGCTAAGTCCGCGTCTATTGCCATTTGTTTGCCCGGCATAGCATCTAACGTAAATCGTGCCGCAACCTCAGACACACGCTCGGCACCCTTTGTGATAACCAAGAAGTTCACCAAAACAATGATTACAAATATAATAAAGCCGACAACTGCGTCACCGCCCATTACAAAATCGCCGAAGGTCTGAACCACCTGTCCGGTATAACCGTCCTGCAAAATCCCTCGCGTGGTTGAAATGGTGAGTGCCAATCGAAACACTGTAGTCAACAAAAGAACTGACGGAAAAATTGAAAACTCTAATGCCTCTTTCATATACATTGTCATAAGCAATATAATCAAAGAAATAGAGATATTAAGCATTAACAAGAAGTCTATTAAAAATCCATCCCCAACTTCATTTAGGGGAATGACAATAGCAAGCACGATAACAATAGCAAATACCGCAAACACATTATCAAGAATTCGTTTAATCGCACTCACCCCTCTTTACAGTTGACAGTGGACAGTGTATAGTTGACAGTTGCGGTGTCGCCTTACGGCGACAGATTAGAATTTTAAATCCGTCCGCGCAAGCGGACACCAAAATTGTCAATTGTCAATTGTACATTGTCAATTGTTCGTCACTTGTTTTTTAACTCCAAAATGTCTGCATATATTTCCGCTATTATATGAAACAGCTCAGCGGGTATGCTTGAGCCGGGTTCTACTTTGTCGTAGAGAAATTTTGCTGTGGGTCTGTCTTCTACTATTTTTATATTGTGTTCTGTCGCTATTTCGATAATTTTTCGTGCCAAATGGTCTTGCCCTTTTGCCACCACCATTGGTGCCGCCATTAATTTTTGCGGCTCATATTTCAGCGCGACTGCATAATGTGTCGGGTTTCTCACCACAACGTCCGAATCCGGGACTTCTTGCAGCATTCTGTTTTGCGCTATTTCTCTTTGTTTTTGCTTGATTTTGCTTTTAATGTGTGGGTCACCCTCAATTTGCTTATACTCGTCTTTAACCTCTTGTTTAGACATTTTAAGTTTCTTTTCAAACTGCCACCACTGAAAGACAAAATCTAAGGCGGCAACAACGGCAAGCATTATTACAATAGTCATCACGAGCCAAAATATTTCTGTCGCCGTATAAACAATGCCTTGAATAAGCTCCATTTCGGGGAGTTTCTTCATCTCCGTTAACATTTGCGGTATTCTCAAATAAACGATGACTAAAATTATGGCAATCTGTATAATGCCTTTTATAACGCCGACAAACGACTGCGCCGAGAACAACTTTTTAAACCCGTTAATGGGGCTTAAACGCGAAAATTTAGGTTTCAGCGGCTTCATTGTGAACAGCCCTTTAGTTTGAATAACCCCGGGCAAAATCCCGAAAAACATAGCACATAAGAGCAAGGGCCCCACAATAAGCACGATATAAGTTATAATTTCAACTGCGTTTGAGGTGACAAATTCAGATGTCATTTCCCCTACGCTTCCGGCTTTTCCAACCCAGTTACTGATTACATTGGTTAACATTCTGAGCATATAATGCCCGATAAACAACATCACGATAAAAATGCCGAACACCGACACGGCAATCCCGACTTCTTTGCTTTGCAGGACGTTTCCTTCTTTTTCCCGTGCATCTTTGCGCTTCTTCGGTGTAGCCTTTTCAGTCTTTTCGCCACCACCTTCACCCGCCGGCATAACAAATCCCTCCCGATGGCAATTGACAATGTACAATTGACAATTGACAATTATTGTGTCCGCTACGCGGACGGTTTTTGATAATTATTGTGTTCGCTACCGCGAACGGTTTTAAATCGGGAACAATTGTTATAAATTCTAATCCGTCGCCAACGGCGACTCCACAATTGTCAATTGTCCATTGTCAATTGTCAATTATATAAATCCTTCGGCTAAACTGTAAAGGTTGGTTCTCATGATGCTGAAGAGTCTTTGTAAGAATTCTGACATGGGTAGAGCCATTGCCATTAACACGAATAACCCCACGTACAATTTAAGCTGAAAGTTTACTGCCAACACTTGAATTGAAGGAACAGCCTTCATCATAATTCCGACACAAAATTGAACAACCATTCCGGCGGCGATTAAAGGCATTGCCAATTTTAAAGCGAGTTCCATAACCGTACCTAAATAATCCACAATAATCGCCAACATTCGCCCTGTTGCTAAGGTGAATTCAAAGCCTATGGGTATTAACTCAAAAGACAGCCAAAACAGCCTGATATAATCAAGATGCCCCCCCACAACAAAGAAGTATATAATAAATATATAGTAAAACATGTTTGCGAACACCGGCATTTGAATTCCTGTGCTCGGGTCAAATGTCTGCGCCATCATAAGCCCGACATTATAGTCAACAACGCCCCCCGCAATAACCAACACAGTCAAAATGAGGTTAGCCATTACCCCGAAAACAAGCCCGATGAATGCTTCTCCCATTAAAATGGAGATAAACCCGACTACGCTTTGAGGCTGATAGCCGGTCGTTCCCCCCATATAACTGAACATCATCGCCGCAAGGGTTATTGCCATCATGGCTCTTATAACCATGGGGGTGTTGGTTCTGCCGAATATGGGGTTAAAGGTAAATATCCCCGATATTCTGAACACAACAATCAAAAACCCCATGAAGTTATTTAAAATTAAGTCCCAAATTTCAAACACAAGTAACGCATCCTCTACAACGTGTTTACAGCCATCATCTCAAAGATTTTATTTAAAAAGTCTGTCGTGTTGTTAATCATCCACGGGCTGAGTGCCAAAAGAACTAAACCCACCGCCGCCACCTTTGGGGCGAACGAAAGCGTTTGTTCGTTGATTTGTGTCGCCGCCTGTAAGATTGCAATAACAAGCCCAACTGCAAGAGAAGCAACCAATGCCGGGGCGGCAAGCATAAACGCCAAACCTAAAGCATCAGTAAAAAGCTCAATTACCTGGTCTTCTGTCATAACAATTTCACCTCCGAGCTATCGATTAAATGAAGTAAACAATGTCCCCACTAACATCTGCCAACCGTTCACCAACACAAACAACATAAGCTTAAACGGCATTGAAATCATAGCCGGCGGCAACATTATCATACCTAACGCCATGAGTGTGCTTGAAACGACAATGTCTATAATCAAAAACGGGATAAACAACATAAACCCCATTTGAAACGCGCGACTAAGCTCGCTTATCATAAAGGCGGGAATAACCACCTCAAACCCCAACTGTTCTTGATAGTTTTCGGGGGTTATTTCAACAGCCGTGTCAAAGTTAACGGGAGTCGGTTCGTCAGCATCAAGCGTTTCGGGGGCATAAATCGTTATGTCGGCTAAGTTGATGAAATACATCATGTGGCGGTCTGTGGTGTTTTTGAGCATGAATGTCTTGATTGGCTCGCCCGCCGCACTAACAGCCTCACCCATTGTCAATTCGCCGTTTTCATAAGGGCGATATGCGACTTCGTTCACCTGCTGAAACACCGGCCACATTATAAATATTGTCAAAAACAACGCTAAAGAGGTTAAAATTTGGTTGGGGGGTGTTGACTGAGTTTGCATTGCATTTCTCAAAAAGCTCAAAACTATGATGATTCTCGTGTATGAAGTAACCATCAATAAAATTGAGGGTGCAACCGACAAAACGGTAATCAACAATATTGTCTCAAGCGGTTGAGAGCCGTCTACCCCTATTAAGTCGTAGAGCGCGGATGTCTCGTTCGGGGCCAACTGCGCATCGGGATTTTCGTCCATGACTGCCACTTCGCTGACAGGGGAATTGTCATCCCCCGGAATTATAGTCGTTTCGGCGAAAGCTTTCACCGTGAAAACCATAAAAGTGAGCATGGAGCATACCACAACCGCCGCAAAAGCCCGCGCGAAATAATTTATGTTGCCGGTTGGCGGCAAAACCCGACTGCCTGTCGGTTGTCTAAAACTATTTAACTTCAAACTAACCGTCTTCCTTTCCCGCTGACAGTTGTGGCCTATATAGCTTTCTTTTATTTAGCTTTCTTGATTTTTGTCGTCTTTATTCAAAAGTTTCCCCAACACCTCTGAAAAGGTGAATGTTTTTTTCTCCTGCGTTTGCTCAATGCTCAAGTATTCCTCCTCGGACATTGAAAGCTCACTAAGCTTTTCGACTTTCGTGGGGCTTATAGAGATGAGCATGAGTTTCTCGCAAACCGAAAGCACAACAATAGCGGTATCGCGCCCGACGACTATTCTGTCAATAACTTTAAGCCTGTTGCCTTGAAAGAGACGATTTCCCCCTTTTTGAAGCTTCTTCAAGAAAAAGAACATAAAGAAAATCAGCCCTAAAATCCCGCAAAGCGACAAAACTAACTGAAGGACTTCCATCTGCTTCCCTCTCTTTCACGTGCTTTCTCTTTTTCAACTTCAAGAAAAGCAAACGCTCACGCCCGTGACGGCGCGTCAGCGAAAAGCTATTTCCGACAAGCCGTCGGCGGCAAAATTCCCCTTAACCGATAATCTTTGTAACGGTTTGAAGTATTCTGTCGGGTTTAAAGGGTTTAACGATAAAGTCAAGCGCGCCGAGTTTAATCGCCTCAACAACCATCGCTTCTTGCCCCATAGCAGAACACATGATAATTTTAGCTTCGGGGTGTTTTTTCTTTATGTCGCCTAATGCTTCAATCCCCGTTTTGTTGGGCATGGTGATGTCCATGATTACGAGGTCGGGTTTTTCGGCATCATAAACTTGACAGGCAATTTCGCCGTCAGCTGCTTCTAAAATGCCGGTGTAACCGTTTTTTGTCAGTGTGTCCTTGATAAGCATCCGCATGAATGCCGCATCGTCTACCAATAGAATTTTTTTCTCCATGAGCTGTTACTCCTTACCTAAAGAATCCATAAATTTTGATTTTATCATCTCTGTTATTCTGACAGCAAAGTTGTCATCAATAACTACAATATCGCCCCGGGCGATGAGGTTTCCATTTACCACTACGTCAACGGGTGCGCCGGCTTGCCGTTCAAGCTCGATAATCGTGCCCTGCGCGAATTCAAGAATGTCTCTCACTTTTCGCCGCGCTGTTCCGATTTCCACCGAAATTTGAAGCGGAACTCCCATCAAGAGTTTCAGGTTGTCTTTTTGCTCGCCCGAAAGTTCTTGAAGGCTGTCATCAAACTGATAAAGCGGTGCACTGTGTATATTTATCGGCTGCATATTCGGGACATATCCATAGCCGTAGGGGTTCTGATAGTATCCTTGTTGAGGCATCATCGGCGGCATTCCTCCATACATTCCCGCCGTAGGGTCCATCGGCGGCATAGGTTGCATAGGTTGCATAGGTTGTTGCATTGGTTGTGGTTGCATGGGGGGTGGCGGTGGGGGAGGTGTTGCCGCACGTGGCGGCGGTGCCGGTTGCGCTTGTTTTGCGGCAGGTTTTGCAGGAGGAGGTGGTGCCGGTTCTTCTTCTCCGGTTGCGGACGAAAGCATTTTATTTGCAATCATCTTCGCTAAATCAATGTTTAATATAGAAACAAACTCTGATTTTATTACCCCTTCAACCGTCAAGTCGAATGTAATTGAAACAATTAAATCGTCAGGTTCTTGGTCTTGAATGTCGTTTAGATTTATTTTGTCCATTATATAAGGTGTTGGGGTTGAAATGTCAATGTGAAGCCCTAAAAGACTTGAAAGCGCGGTGGCTGACGAGCCCATCATCTGATTCATGACTTCAGACACAGCACTTATGTTCAACTCATCGAACTCAAAGTTAGGGTCAAGTTCGAGTGGCTGACCCATCAGCTGGTTTAAAATCATTTGGACATCATTTTGTTTTAACACCATAAAATTGGTGCCGGAAATTCCCTTGACATAAACGATTTTAACGCAAATCGCCGGCTCAAGAGATTCTTTTTTCAGTTCAGACGATTTTATGACCTCTGCTCTGGGGGTGGTAATCCATACCTTAGCGTTAAGCAACTCAGATGCGGCGGTGGCCGCATTCCCCATGCTGATATTCATAACTTCGGATATGGCATCCTTTTCCATATCTGTAAACTTAACTGAATCCATAAATTATGCTTATCCTTTTCCCTATCATTCTATATATTGTGATAGATTGTTTCGATTTTAACGGCCTTTTTGTTGTTAGCCGTCCCCATTTTGCCGTCAAACCACTTTTCGCCGCCGACATTGATAGCCACATTGCTTGTTGTATTTTTATTAAGGGGAATAATGTCGTTAACCTGTAAATTTATAACCTCTTGCATGTCAATATCAACCTGCCCCAAAATTGCGGTCACATCTAAGTCGGTGTGTGTTATGTTTTTAAGAAGGTCGCCCTTGCGCTCATTTTCTCTGGCGGGGTCGAATTTTCGCGGTGAACGTGAGCTTTTATTGGCGAACCTTTGCATTACTTCATCTAAAGCCAACGCCGGCATACTCACCGTCACCAAAGTTTTAGTCTCACTGATTACAATTTCAAGCACGACAATAATCATTGTGTCGTCATAGCCCACGGTGGAGATTACACGTGAGTTGGTTTCAATGCCCTGAAGCACGGGTCTTACTTCCATATAGCCTTCCCACGGCTCACGCAACATAGCAACCATGCTTTTAAATATGCTGTCCATAATGCTGACTTCGATTTCGGTAAAGTCGCGGTCTGAGTCTTTATACTCGCCCTTGCCCCCCAACAGTCGGTCTATGACAATAAAGGTAATTGAGTTTGACAGTTGAATTATAGTGGTTAAGTCCTCTATTTCATCGTTGTCAAGTTGCATTTCAGTCATTCCCATCATAACGTAGTCGGGCAATGCATTGTTCCACTCAAAATAACGTTGTTCTTCGATAGAAGCGAGGGTAACTTTACAATAAAGCCTCAACAATCCCGTAAAATATGATGACAACAGCCGCGCATAGTTCTCAAAGATGCTGTCAAGAATTTTCATCCGCTCTTTAGTGAACTTCTTGGGTGAGCGGAAATCATACTCTTTGACCTCATTTTTGGGGTCATCGGGTATGTCTAAAGTGCCGCCGCTAAAGGCGTTGTTTAGCATCGCATCAATCTGCTCTTGCGATAATGTTTCGGGCAATAAAATCACCTCCCGTCCTTTATCCTTGTTTTTGCTATTCGCTGTTTTCGTTTTGTTCGGGGCTTTCAGGGTTTTCAGAGCCTTCGGGGTTTTCAGAGCCTTCGGGGTTTTCAGAACCCTCGCCGTTTTCTGTTTCTTCAACAGGAACTAACTCAAAGTCGAATATATGAATCATGCTGTCCGCCCCGGGGATAGGGCCCGTTTGTTCGGGTGGAATGTCATCTGCTTCAATTCCTCCCCTGTGGTTTTCTCTTATAGTGCTGACGATTTGTGAAATTAAATCATCGTGTGTTATTTGGTCTAACCTTATCCTGTTTCCGTCCGCATCGGTCACAAACAAGCGTTGGTTATAGTCGAAAGTCATTATATCATCAAATAATTCAGAACCCTGAACTGTGGTATCTTTATTGATTAACAACTCCACGCGGCGGTTTTCAGCCCTGCCCGATGTGGTGTCGTTTGCCATGAGCGGCCTAAACTGCGCATAACCTTCTGAAATAAATTTCTCCCCTGCGACGGTTCGTTGTGTGTCCATATATTTTATTACTGCGGCGGCGCGAAGAGAGGATAAGTCCCAATCGTTCACCGGCGAGAGCGCGCCCTGTATATCTGCCGTATGCCCTTGAACCTGTATAGATGCCACACAAACCTGCAACGCCCTAACTCCGGGAATCACTATGTTAAGTGCTTCTCTGCCTGTCGCGCTCAACGAATATGAGTCGGGAGCGAACAAGACATCGTTATCAAACTTTATGCGTATTTGTGTAGGCGTTCCGCTAATTTCAATCGCTTCTGATATTTCAGAAGAGTCGATTGCTTGTGTCAACACATCGAAAAGGTCAGAAAAGTCAGCGGATTGTTCGTTAACTTCTTCACCCGGCGAATAGCCCTCTTGAACATCGTCGCCCACCTCCGCGCTGGGGTTGGGGCTTGCTTCACCAAGGGTTCTCACGGTTGGGTCTTGGTCTCTGATAACCGTGTTCAGATAATCGCCGCCAGACTGAAACGCCTGAAAAATATATTGAATTTTTGTTTTATCGGGTGACGATTGTGCATAAAGCAACACAAAGAAACAAAACAAGAGGGTAACCAAATCTGAATATGTCGTCATCCAACCATCGGTTTTCTTCGGTATTTTAACCTTTTTTTTCGCCACAACGCCCCCCCCTTATTATAAACTATTTCATTATAACATAAAATTGCGCAAAACGCAAGAGATTTTTTTAAATCTCGCTTATTAATTTTCAGCTTTTTTTACTGCTCTCTTTTCAACCTCATTGCGAGGGAGCATAAATTCAAGTTTTTCGCGGATAAAACGGGGGTTCGCCCCTGCCGCAATCGCCATAACGCCTTCTAAAACCATGTTTCGACACAGCTCTTCGCGTTGGTGAATGACTTTAAGCGTGTTTTCAAGCGGCGCGAAAACAACGTTGGCGAGCATAGAGCCATAAAAGGTGGTAATAATCGCAATAGCCATTGAACTACCCAAGTTTTCGGGATTGTCTGCCATTCCGTTAAGCATGATAACCAACCCCACCAACGTCCCGAGCATCCCGAAGGCGGGTCCCATAGCTACCCCTGTTGCGAAAATTGATGCTGCCTGTTCATGCCTTTCGGCGGTGGTTTCCATCGCGTTTTCAAGCATTTCTCTGACTTTATCGGGGTCATTCGCATCGATAATCAGCATCAACGCTTGTCTCATGAACGGGTCTTCTGCTTTGTTCGCGCTTTCTTCAAGTGCCAACAAGCCTTTGCTTCTTGCTGTTGTGGCGTATGCTTCCATATCGTTTATGGTTTGGAATGCGTCATATTTCGGCGGAAATAACGCGATTTTAAAGAGCTTACCTGTTTTCTTAAGTAAGTCCATCGGAACTGTAGCGACTATACACCCTATAGTCCCACCGACTGTAATCTGAATTGATGGTATGTTGATGAACATTTCCATGGTACCGCCATCCAAAATCCCCAAAACGATAAGCACCATCATTAAAACGAAGCCGATAATCCAGGTGATATTCAAAAGTTTCCCCCCCTAATTTACAATTGACAAACGGATTTAAAATTTAAGATTTAACAACCGCTTTTTCTGAACTCGTTAATTTTTTCCATGATTTCACTTAGCGTTTCGGTGACAAGATATGTATGCCCGTTGCTCATGACAATGACCGTGTCAGGTGTTTCAGAAGCGGTTTCAATAAGTTGTTCATTAATCAACACTTCTTTTCCGCCCATTTTAGTAAGAAATATCATACTCGCAAACATGCCCTTTCTACATTATAGTTGTTAGTTGACAACCGTTAAACAATTGTCAACTAACAACTGCTAACTTAGTTATCTTTTAAGGTTAATCAACTCTTCAAGCATAGTGTCTGAAACTGTGATAATCCTTGAGTTTGCTTGGAACCCTCTTTGGGTTATAATCATATCAGAAAATTCTTGTGAAAGGTCAACGTTTGACATTTCGAGAGCAGACGAGACAATAAGCCCCGAACCAAACGTCCCCGCCACTTTAATTTGAGGTTCGCCCGATGCCATTGATTCAGTCCAATAAGATGTCCCGGCTTGATTTAAGCCGACAGGGTTTTCAAAAGTCACTAAGTCAATACGCCCGAGCAACAAAGTGCCGTGAACAGGGTGTTCGCCGTAGATAATGCCGTCGTTGTCGATATAAAGAACGTCAAGGTCGCTTACCGTTTGTTCTGCTTGAAAACGCCCGTTTTCAAGTCTTAATGTCGCCATATCACGTGCCGCGATTGCCCAAAAGCTGTCCTCACCGTTGTGAAGCCCTAATCTTTTTGTGTTTGTCCCGATTGCTCTGAAGAAGTTGAGGTCGTCAATGTCGCCGCCTTCTTCATAAGAGCCATCTTCGTTTCTGGTCATAGCCATAACATCTATAATTCGTCTGAGATTTACGCCGCGCTCAATCCATTCAGCCTCGTCAATAGGCTCATAATCAGCGGTGGGGTCATCTTCGTTAGCGTTAGGCACGCCTGCCGCCCTGAGAATAGCGTTTTGAATCATCTCAACAGTTACTTCAGGAATTTCGTCGTCTTCACCGGTGGTCGCCCTTCCGGGAACGGTTATAGTCAAGGTGTTATCCTGCCATCTTGCGGTAACGCCTGTAGCAGTGGCAGAGGTTCTCATATTAATGTTATAAGCGTTGGCGTATTCACCCGGTTCTCTTGCGGTAAATTGCAGATACCAACTTTCCACTTCTTGTTCTTCACCAACACCTTCTCTTATGATGAAGGACATTACATTGCTCGCTTGTGAGGGTGAGGTGTTCGGTGGGATTGAGCTGAATGTACAGGTCAACGGCAATACATCATCGCCTAAGTTAACACCACCCGAGGCTATAGCATCGTTAAGCGCGCCTTGAAACTCTTGTGCATTGGCGTATTCACGGTTTAAGTCCATGGTGATTCTAAGGTTAGAGCCGTTTAAAGTAGCAAAGTCTGACATTCCATGAGTAATTGAAATTGAGATATTCCCGTTGGGGCCATAACCTGCCGCCATAACAGTAACATCGTATCCGCCCGCGACAGTCTTAGTGACACTCGCTTGTGAATCTTGAACTTCGGGGATTAACATGCTTATTCTTTGTGAGCTGGGGCCCGCATTAGTCGGGTCGCCCATAACGCCGAGCACGATGTTGCCTTTTGGGTCGACTAAGTTGCCCACGTTGTCTATAACAAAGTTACCGTTTCTTGTGTAGAAGATATTGCCGGCTTGGTCCATAACTTGAAAGAACCCTTCACCCTCAATGGCACAGTCTGTCACGCTGTCTGAATATGTGAAGCCTGACTGTGACATAATCTGATTAATTGTCCCCAACGAAACACCATAACCAACTTGAGCGGGGTTAATACCACCGGTGACATTGTCGCCTGCCGATGAGCGGGTTCTTGTTTGATAATAGACATCTTTAAACGTTACCGCGCTGCCTTTATAAGCAGTTGTGTTTACGTTAGAGATATTGTTACCGATAACGTCCATTCTTACGTTATGGGTTTTCAGTCCGGCAACGCCGGAGTATAATGATTTCATCATAATGTGTTTTCCCTATCCTTTCATAGAAGGGACAAATCCGGTTGTCGCTCATCAATCAATCAGAGCGACTATGTCTCTTTAAGAAATTAAAACTTAAAGTCCAACATTTTATATAGCCGGGTTTTCCCTATAAATTTAATTTGCCGGTTAAATTATTACTGTTGAGTCGATGTTTGTGAAGATATTACCCAACATATCCTCTCGTGAGAGGGTGGTTATGACTTTGTTGTTCTTTACGCTGACAATAAAAGCTGCCTCATCAACTAAAACAAGCGCGTCCTCACTGCCTTTTCCTGCCGCTATTTCCACTGCTTTGTTGAGCCTTTCAAGTTTCGCGCCCGAAACAACGTCTATGCTTCGGCTTGAAATGCGTTTAAGCGCGTGGTCTGAGAATTTAAGCTCACTGTCTTTGTTAAGCTTGCCTTCTAATATATCGGCGAAGGACTTTTCTGCTTTATTTTCTTTGGCGGGCTTATTATCGACAACGGTTTGTGGTAGCTTGGTTTCAAGCCCAACCTGCCTGTTTCGCGTTAACAGGTATTCGCTGACTAACATAATAACACCTCCGTTTTTAAAACAGCTCACTTATTCTAATCCGAATAGCTTGTTTAATTCGTCCATTTCATCTGATAAATCTGTGGTTTGTGCATCTCCCGTCCCCGGCGGTGTGTCGTCTGTTGGCGGTGGCGGTGTGTCGTCTGTTGGCGGTGGCGGCGGTGTGTCGTCTGTGGGCGGCGGCGGCGGCGTTTCGGTTGGTGCCGGTGCTGTCGTGTTGTTTTCGGTGGTAACCGATTCTATAAATCGAATGACCGAAAGCGGATAACGGTCGCCTTGAACCATGATATAAACCTGCCCTTCTGAAACGACTACGCTGTCGACAATCCCCGAATAAGTAACATGGCTTAACTCTGTATCAGAAACAGTGACTTTCTTGCCGATGAGCGATGCTGCGTATGAAACCAACGACATATCGGCAGGTATTTCTTCATCTTCGTCAATGTCGGGCTCAAGCGCGCCCGGAGGGGCATTTTCGACTTTAACCACGCTTGAAATGGGGTATGCCAAATTGTCGATAATTAGTCTCACGTCGGTGTCTTTGATTTCGATGTGAGAGACGACTCCTGTTTCTGTGACTTTTGTTCCTTCGCTGTTGAAGTGTTCAACCGTCACCATTTTGCCGATTAGTGAAGAACCGAACGTCCCGTCTTTTCCGTCAACCGCGAACGGGTCGCTACTCGGAAGCACTTCCATGATGTTTGACAGGTCGTAGTCTTTGCCGTTGACCTTTATTCTGAACTTTCCGTCTTGAAGGCTCATAGAGGTGACAACGCCGTTGTCGCTTTCAAGGCTTCCGCCTGACATTGCCGCGACTGTCACTGTTTTACCGACTAACGATTGGGCGTAATTCGCGTTGTTATAATAAAGCGCGTCTTGCTGTGTCTGCAACGATGTGAAACTCGCCATTTGTGAGATAAACTCGGTGTTTGACATAGGCTCAAGCGGGTCTTGGTTAGCCATCTCTGCCATTAACAGTTTATAAAAAGTGTCCATTGATATAGTGTCTCTCTTTGAATCTTCAAAGCGGTGTGAAAATTTGGCGAAATTATCTTTTGCATTGCCTATGCTGTCAATCATAACTCTCTCCTCCTTTCTTTATAATTTTGATTATACTGTTTTTGATACGAACTTTGTTAAAATTCAAATCCGTCCGCGTAAGCGGACACAATAACTGTCAACTGTCAATTCTCAACTGTCCACTGTATCAGATTGCCATTCTCAGGAATTCGCTGAAGTCTGTGTCTGTCTCTGATTGTTCGTTTTGGTTTTCGTTTGATTGTCGCTCGTTGTGTTTGTTGCTTTGGTTGTCGTTTCGCTCTCTGTCATAATGCTCGCTTTGGTCTGTATTAACTTGATAGGTTTCAAGCTCAACGCCGTTCGCACGTAATATTGCCGTCATGTTTTCGGCGCGATTTTGAAGTAAAGCCGCCGTCTCTTGTCGCCCTGCCGTAATTTCAAGGCTTACCTTTCCTGCTTGAGACACTAATTTTATAACGATTTTGCCTAATTGAGCAGGGTTGAGTTCCATCTCGAATGTCATGCCCTTAGGTGGAAGTGCTTCCATCTTAGCTAAAATTTCCGTGGTGATTTGACTTAACACGGGAGTTTGAGCCTTCTCGAAAACATGTTCCATCTGTTGAATTGATAAGTTATTTTGAAAGAGCGGGGTTTCAACAGGGGCTTGTGTCGGCATTTGCTTTTGCTTTTGCTTTTGAAGACCTAAGTTTTCCAAAACCTCGTTTAACTCTGTCGGTTTATTGATTTTAACGGGCTTAAACAAATTAAGAGCCTTAAATTCGTTTACCTGCTCTTCATAAGTCGCGCCTTGTTCGCCAACAGTGTATGAGACTTTAACCGGCTCATCAGGCTGTGCTTGCGGTTTTGCTAAGGCGGTAACAATTTTGTCTAAAATTTTCTGCGCCTTTTCGGTGATTACGGTTTCTTTGTCTTTTTGCGTAAAGCTTTTGAGTGTAGTTTCCTCGCTCAAAAAGACGGGGTTGTTTTCCGCGACAGTGTTGCTTTTCGGGAAAACCGTTGTGTTTTTCACGCTGTCACTGAGTTCGACAACTGCCTTGTTCATAACGCCATCTGATTTAGTCGCTTTTTCTTTCAAAGTAACTTTATGCTCTTTTTCTTTTGTCGGAATGTCAAGTGCTTCTCTTAAAGGTGGGCTTTTTTGGCTGTCGTGTTCTTTAATCGGCAAGTCGATTGCAGAAGTCTCTTTAATCTCAACGGGCATTGCTTCGATATTGCCTTTAGTCTGAACAGGCGTTGTGTCGACTTTTTCCGGCGAGCCGCCGGTCGCAGATTTTTTCACCTCAACAGGTGCTGTGTTGACTTTTTCTGGCGAACTACTGGTCTCAGATTCTCTCACCCCAACAGGCACCGCGCTGACTTTTTTGGGCTTTTGCTTGATTGTGTCGTCAAAGTTTACCTGCTCTTGCGCGTTGACTTGCGTGGGTTGCTCGGGTTGCACAGGTTGCTTATTTTCGCGCGGTATTTCGGTGTAGACATTTTGTTGAGGGACAGCGACTTGTTGCTCCGATTGAATTTCGCTGTCGAGAGTGTCAACGATTGTGGGTTGTTCCGGGTTTTCATTCGACTTTGGCAACAACTCATCTCTTGACTCGCGTAAGTCGTGAACCCGTGAAGCGTTTGCCCAAACTCCGAACGCTGTCTTTTTGGTGACGCTGACCTCGCTGACAGTCGCCTTGTACTCGAAAGTTTTTAGCGTTGTGTCATGAACACTTTCACGAACACTTTCGCGAACATTGGCGCGAGTATCGGCGACAATTTGAGCTACCTGCAAAAGCGCGGCTTTGTAATCCGGTTCGCTTGTGTTTTCACACAACTGTTTTATAAGCTCTAACAGCCGTGTTATAACCGCATCGGCCTCTTGGGCCTCAAGCTTATTCTCACGAATTGTTTGAACAAGCACAATTTTTATGTAGCTCTCAAACTCTTCATATGTCCCTTCAAATAACGCCCCTTCTTTTTGCACGAGCTTTTGCAATTCGGGTTTTTGCAATTCGGGGTTTTTAATGCCAACAAGGTTTGCGATAGAGCTTCCATAGTTTTCGTTTTCGGTTTCAGCATCACTCACGCTTAAAAGGTTAAACTTTTCTAAAAGTGTCGCCGCAAATAAATCATCGTCAACCGCCGCCGCAAGAGTGTTTGTGGCTGTCGCCCCAAATTGCATGAACGCCGTTTGTGAAATGTTATGCAGCATTTTTCTCCTCCTTTCTTAATAAAGATACCCACCGCGGGCCCTTATATCAAACTCATTATCGAGCCTAATATACAACAGGTATAACCCTATTCAACCATTATACACAATTTTACAAATAAAGTCAACAATTTAAGTGTAAATAAAATAAATTTTTTAATTTTTTTTGAAAAGCTGTGTTATAGGCTAACTGCCGTTGCGAATTGTGGTGTTGTTCACAAATTCTTCTATAAACAACTCATGCTCTTTAACCTCGGCGACTCTGTATTCTTCTCTCTTGTTCTCTTCAAGCCGCTCAAGGATTTTAACGTCTTTGGTTTTTTCAACAACTAAGCCGAGTTGTTTCTCGATTAATTTTTGTTGTCGCTCAATCCTTTGATTTTGGAATACAACCTCTTGCTGTTTAACCGAAATAAATCGTCGTTTAATCGAAATCTCTTGCGGAGTTGTCCCTTCGCTCATGGTTTTTAAAAGCTCATCACTTTTTTGTTCTATAAGCTTATAAAGAGCCTCTAACTCTTCATACATAACAGCTAACTCGCGGCGCATTACAGAAAGTGTATTCTTCTCGGTGTCTAAAACCCGCTCGCGATAATCTTTAAGCTTTGAAAGCGAAAATTCAAATTTCTTCATACTCGTTTATCTTCAGATAGCCCTTTCTTTATAACTGTCAATTGTCAATTGTCACCTGTCAACTGTCAAAGTTGCACCCATCATTTCTACTGTGTCTTTAAGGTCAAAGGCTTCTCTTGTTCCTTGTTTTAAGAATTTATTTATGCCGTCAATTTTGTCAATCGCATCGTCTAATGCCTCGCTTGTGCCTTTTTTATACGCGCCTATGGTTATAAGGTCGGCGTTGGTCTCATAAAGTGCCATAATATTTCTCAAACGGTTGGCAATGTCAATGTGTTCTTCTGAACAGATGAGCGGCATAAGACGTGAGACACTTCCCAACACGTCTATGGCGGGATAATGGTTTTTCGCCGCTAACTTACGTGATAATATTATATGCCCGTCAATAATTCCCCTAACGGTGTCGGCGATTGGCTCGTTCGTGTCGTCACCTTCGACTAATACCGCATAAATTCCTGTTATGCTGCCCTTTTCAAAGCACCCGGCACGTTCAAGAAGCTTGGGCATAGCCGAATAGATTGACGGGGTATAACCCCTTGCGATTGGCGGCTCACCTATCGAGAGTCCCACTTCGCGCTGTGCCATTGCGAAACGAGTAAGATTGTCCATCATTAACAATACGTCCATGCCTTGTGACATAAAATACTCGGCGATTGCCGTTGCCGTCTGTGGGCATTTGTTGCGCATCATTGCGGGTTGGTCTGAAGTTGCAACCACCACTACAGAACGCGCCATGCCTTCTTCGCCTAAATCGTTTTCTATAAATTCCCGAACTTCACGCCCGCGCTCTCCCACCAATGCTATAACATTGATGTCGGCTTTAACTTTTTTAGCAATCATTCCCATAAGGGTTGACTTTCCCACCCCTGAACCGGCGAATATACCTATTCTTTGCCCTTTGCCAATCGTCATGAGTCCGTCAATCGCTTTTACCCCCAACTCAATTGGGGCGGAAATTTTAGGGCGAGTTAACGGGTTTATGGTTATTCCGGTTATCGGTGACTCACCGGTATATTCAAGTTCAGGTCCGCCGTCAAGGGAACGTCCGACAGCATCAATAATTCGCCCGACTAAAGCTTGCCCCGTTTTAACCATAAGCTTATCGCCTGTATTGTCAACAATGCTACCCGGCCCGATTCCTTCTATATCGGTATACGGCATGAGCAACACGTTCTCGGAGTTAAACCCGACCACCTCAGCTAAAGTGAAATTCTTCATGTCTTTTTCATAAATGCGGCAAACGTCCCCGATATTGCAGTTAGGCCCACTCGCTTCTATAGTCATTCCGATAATTTTCTCAATTTTACCCATGTTTCGATAACTATCAAAAGTTTTTAAATCTTCAATAAGACCAGTTAAATTCATCTTTGCCCCCACTATCAATTATCTTTAAATTTTCCTTCAGCGAGGTCTTTAATCATGTTGAGTTGAGTTCCTGTTCCTGCGTCTGTGATTTCACTGCCGTTATCTAAAATCATGGTGCCACTCGGCGCGTCTTTTGAAATTTCAAACTCTATATGTTGTGTGTCTCTGAACACTTTGCGTAGACAATCCATATCTGCTTCTGACATTATGTCAACGTCAAGTTTTGAAAGTGTGATTTTCACGTACTCTGAGTTGCGAAAACCTTTTGCCGCCGCCTGTAACATCTTTGTGATTACCGCTTTGTCTCTTTGTTTTAGGCTGTCTGCTATGATTTTATTTGAGATTGTGAAAATTGAGTTGAAAAGCTCTTGCTTATATTCCTTAAGGATTTGGTCTTTGCTGTTGACAACATCTTCAAGCGCGGCGACAAGCTCTTGCATTGTCTCTTTGCACTTGCGCAGACCTGTTGCATAGCCCTCTTCATAGCCTTTGGCGTTTCCGTCTGCATAGCCGTCTTTGCGGGCAAGCTCTTCGGTGGTTTTATAAACATCGGCTTTAATTTGCTCGTATTCTTTGTTGTGTTCTGCATACATTTTTGCTATATCGGTTTTCGCCATAGCGACCATTTTGTCAGCCCAGCCTTTTGCTTCATTTTTCGCCTGTATGCCTTCATTTATATATGTCTGTTTTATCATCTCGCCTTCTATTTCAATTTCTTCGCGAGTTTTAGATGTCACTTCGCTTATCATCTCTATTTCGGGCAGCCCGTCATCAAACTCACCGATTAGTCGCATAGCACCGCCGGGTGAGCTTTTCCCTGCACGCAATGGTGAACGCGAACGCGAACGTTCGGGTTTAAGCCCCGGCCCCGATTTAAGCATAGTTCTTGTAGGCTCTCTCTCGTTATTATGCACAGCGAAACCGCCAACCGTTCCGATTGGCTTTTTTCGCTCAATACCGGTCATTCTTTTCGGCCCCATTCTCAACTCTTCGGGATTTAAAGGTTCAAACCCACCACCCCTCAACCGGCGAGCCGCCGGTGGCAAATCCAAATCCCCAACTTCCATCTCTGTTTGTGAGTTCAGCCGGCGAGCCGCCGGTGGCAAATCCAAATCCCCAACTTCCATGTCTGTTTGTGAATTTATATGCTCTGCTGTCGTTGAAAAATCCAAAGCTTCAAATTCCATCTCTGCTCCCATAAGCGGCACCTCCTTTTATATAACATTCGTCATGCTATAATCTCGTCCATTCCACCTTTAGAAATTGTCAATGCGCCTTCTTCTTCGAGTTTTCGTATAATTGCAACTATTCTTTGTTGTGCATCTTCAACGTCACGCATACGAACATTGTGCAGGTATTCGACGTCGGTTTGAGTGCTTTCTCTTTGACGAGATGACATGTTGGCATAAATCGCGCCGGCAACCTCGCTGGTGCTTCCTTTGATAGCGATTGCCAAATCTTTGGGGTCGATTTCTTTAAGAAACGCTTGAATAGACATAGAGTCAAGCGATGTAATGTCTTCAAACACAAACATTCTTTGACGGATTTCATCGGCAAGTTTGGGGTCACGCAATGCAAGTTCGTCAAATATTGACTTTTCTGTGGCACGGTCAACCGAGTTCAAAACATCGGCTATATAATTCACACCGCCCACTTCCATTCCGTCCATTGTGATGAGGTTTGCGAATTTTCTTTCAAGGGTCTGTTCAATTGATTTAACCACATCGGGCGATGCCGCATCCATTTTGGCGATTCTCTCAACCACTTCTATGCGTGTTTCTTTAGGCAACTCGCCCAATATCGCGCTCGCCTGGTCGCTTCGCGCATATGAGAGTATGAGCGCGATTGTTTGTGGGTGTTCGTTTTGAACAATCGCCAACAGGTTTTTATAGTCAGCTCTGCGAACAAATGCAAAGGCTTTGGTTTTGAGTTGTTTGGATATCTTCTCAAACATTGCCGCCGCTTGTTGTGAGCCGAACGCTTTCTCAAGCACTTCGCGCGCGTATTCTACCCCACCCTCTGAAATAACCTTTTGGGTAAGACACATCTCATAAAAATCGTTAAGAACTTCCTCAACAATATTCATGGGCCAATATTCCATCTTAGCAACTTCAAGGGTCAACTTTTCAATCTCTTCATCAGAAAAATGTTTAAACACAAGTGACGCATTTTCCGAGCCAATTGAAGAAATAACCACCGCCGCCTTTTGCAAACTATTTATTTCACCCGCCATGTTAAATCACCTTCCTATCGATTAAGTTGCCATCCATTGACGTATAAGCTGTGCTACTATGTCGGGGTTTTGTGCTGAGAAGTCGCGTATTTCACGTTTGAGGACTATGTCTTTAGTGTCTACCGCGCCTTCTTCGGGTAACAAGCTTGTGATGTTAAATGTCTCGAACGGCTCACCCGTATCGGGGTTTATTCCAACGGGAACCATGCCTTCTGCTGAGCCCATTCCCGATGGAATGCCTGCCAATCCCGCGCGCACTTGCCTGCGTTTCTTTGAACCGCTGGTCATTATAGCCAAGAGGAAAAGTATTATAAGTATAACGCCCAACGCAATTATTATAAATATAAGTGTGTTTCTGACGGGGCCTGGTTCGGGGCCTTCAAACGGTTCGGGGCCGGGGAGAACGCGGTTTCCTGCCCAAACTGTGACAAATTCGGGGTCTGTGCCTATTGCGTTTGCCACCATGTTTTCAAGTGCCGTTTGTTCGGGTAATGCAAGCGGCATAGAGTCGATTGTCACTGATGCCGATATTCTGTCGACTGTATAGTCACTCGATTGATATTGACGAATAACCTCATTAACTTTATAGTCCGCTTGTCTCAAACTTTGATAGTATATATCGCTGTCACCCTCAGCAACCATTGTCGGATAATCGGGGGCAATGTCAGCTTCGATTGGGGCACCCACCATTCCGCCTTCGGGGGTGAAACCGCCCCATGCTCTTTGGTCAACTGTTGCCGAAAGCATTCCGCCGGCTGTTCCCGCTTCTTCGATTGAAGGGGTATATGTTCTGCTCTCCTCGGTTATGTTGCCGTAATCAAGTGTGGCGGTCACGTTCACTGCAAATTCACGGTAGAACGGGGTTAACAGCTCTTTTAAGCCATCTTGAAGGCTTTCTTCAAGCGCGCTTTGAAATTCCTGCCTTATCCGAAATTTCTCTTGTGTCACTAAAAGTTGTTCAGAAGCGGATGGCGTGTCGGACATTAAGAGTATGCCGTTGCCATCGGTTAGTGATATGTTCTCCATTTGAAGACCGGGGACACTGGTCATAACCAAGTTATAAATCCCGTTTACCTGTCTTTCGTTGAGATAACGTTCGCGCCTTAAAGTCACCATAACCGCCGCTTTAACCTCATAATTTTCATTTGCCCTTATGACATAAGGGTCTCTTTCGGTCATGGAGATTATTACGCTTGAACGTTCAACCTCGGGTATGGTGTTGAGAGTCGCCATAATCAACTCTTGAAGTTGGTGTTGTTCTTTAACCGCCTTTTCTTTATCGGTTGAGAACATGCCTATGCTGTTATCCCAAATATCATAGTTAAATGTGCTTTTGGGATAGCCTTGTATAGACAACTGCATACGTATATTGTCCTCGACATTTTGGGGGACCAAAACATCAGAGCCACTTATCCGCACATCGGTAAAGCCCAACGCATTTATTGCCGAAACGACTTCAGTAACCTCACTTGTTGACATATTGCCATATAACGTGACGTAGTCATTTCGATTAAAAACAATCGCAAGCAAAAGCCATGACACCAACACCGCGCAAAGCACGGCGACAGTGACAATGCGAACTGTTTTAGACAGCGATTGCCATTTTTCTTTAGTAGAAACCCAAAATTTTAATAAAGTTTCTTTAGTCTTATCCATAACTATAAACCACCTAAACTATGTAATTAACTATATAGACATTTTGATTATTTCGTTGTATGAGTCTACTACGGTGTTTTTGACGGTTACTAAGAGGTCGGTTGCTATTTCGGCTTTTGCTATGTTTGATTGAATTCCTTCGATGTCGTCTGTGTTTCCGAGCATTAGGTCGAGCATGTCGGTTGTTTTTTGCTCTTGTGTTTGAGCTGCGCCGACGACAATCCCCCTAAAAACGTCAAGGAATCCAGGGTTTTCTAACACCGTCATTTCTTCTAAATCGAGTGCTTTAGATGCTCTTTGTTGCTCAATTGTTTGAATTGGGGGTATACTATTATAAATAGGCGTTAATACGTTCATGTCTTGTCACTCCTTTACTTTCCTATAGTCAATGCTTTCTTTGACATGGTGAGCATTGCTTCATATACGGCGAAATTCGCTTCGTGGGAACGGGTTGCTGCTAAGGCATCAATTTGTTCTTCTGCTATATCGACATTTGGCAGATAGTAATAACCTTCTTCATCAGCATCGGGGTGTGTAGGGTCGAACACGGGGACAAACGGGGTTTCGTCTTCAACAATTTCGATTACCCTGACCCCTGCTGTTTGACGTGAACGCCGTTGTTCAAGTGTCATCTCGAACACCTTCATAAAATCGGGCGAGCCTATAATTTTTCCACGTGAGAAGTTTTTAATATTTATATTCTTATAGGGCAAGTCCTCTGCAAAAACCGTAATTTGACGGCGATAAGGCTCACCGTTTTCGGTTCTTGTAATAGTGGCTTTGGCTATATTTTCGCCGATAATTTCAGAGCGAAGCCGTTGCGCCATCATGCCGGAGAGTGAAATGTCAAGCCTTGATAAAAAAGCCATAATTCAGCCAACCTTTCTTCTTTATAATAATTACAAAACAAACATATTTTCATTCTGCCACCGGCGGCTCGCCGGCTAATTCTTTCTTAGTGCTGACCTTAGCAGGTTGAATTCGGAGTCGATTTGGTTTTTGAGTATTTCCCAGTGCAGTGTGTTTTTGATAAGAAGTGCTTGTTGGGTGTCGTTGTCAACGTTGTTTCCGCTTGGTTTTCCTTTTGTTTTGGTGTCAACGTGAACCGCTGTCCCCATATGTAGGTCGAGTTTATATTTCGCGCCCTCGCGAAGCCTTTGCTTTTCTCTGAGAATTCCCTCAAAATAAAGATATTTGGTTTTATACCCCGGTGTATCCTGGTTGGCTATATTGTGGCTGATGATTCGATTTTGTTCAGTCATTATTTTAAGCCCTTGTTCAACCACGCGAAAGGCGTTAGTATTGAATAACCCTGCCATATTTTACCCCTCCCTTTCTCAGTGCATACTATATATTCTACATTATAACATAAATGATTTCAAATTACAACATTTTTTTTAAATTTTCAACAACTTTTCCACATTTTTTTCAACAGGATTTCCTCTATTGATAAAAAATCCCTATTCCAAGCCCTTTTTGAACTTTTTGACCGCTTTTTTATACCTAACAAAATCCATTTCACGATGTTCATATGGGGCGGGCGGGGGAATTTTGTCAAATACTGCTTTCGCTTTGAGCAGTTCGTCATATATTTTTATTGTGGGGAAGAGGCTCTGCTCAATCGAAAAATTGTCGCTAAGTTCAAACCCCGTGTCATTATACCAGTTGTTATTAAATTTAACCTTGCCATCATGAAACGAATATTCTTGCCTATGAACATTATCGTGATAAATTCTTACCGGTGTCGTTGAGTCGCCGCTGATAATCAAATCCCCACTTTTAGAAACAAGCGTGATGGCTTGTACTCCCGAAAACGAGATGACAGCCAAGCGGCGATTGATGTAACGTCTTCCGAAATGAGTTAATTCGCCGGTATAGCGGCTTATAACAAATTCTTTGAGCCCTATTTCAACGAAACTGTATTGTTTGTGTCGCTTTATTCTCTTGCCTGTCATATAAAGGGTGACGGCGCAGATTAAAAGTGTCGCCGACAGCCCGAAGCACACCGCGCCAATATAGAAGCCGAAATAGCCGTTATAAAGAAACGCCCTCAAATTCGTCAGCAAGAGCAAAGCCCCTACAACCCCACCGACAAAAACAGGAAACACAGTGCTGAGTATTATATACTTTCTAATCTTTTCAAACCTTTTAACTGAGCAACAAAACTTCATCCTAACCGCGCCCTTTCTCAAGTTCCTCTAATTATACACTATTTTCGAGATTTTGTACAGTTCTTTTCAGAGGAAAGTGATGTCAGAACAGTTTAGATTTGACAACTTCTTAAAATATATGTGCTTTTTGGGTTAAAAATAATAAAAATAACGCACTCTGCTATTTTTTTAATCCGCGCTTGCATTTTTTGTTGTTTTATGGTATCATAAATATTAATTGTAAAATTAAAGAAGGGGCAGAACTTATAATGAAACAAATCCCGAATGTTATATCTGTTTTAAGGGTCTTGTTGGTTCCTGTTTTTGTATACTATATAATAATGGGCGAAACCGTGACGGCGGGGGTTGTGCTTGGGATTTCCGGCATTACCGATGTGCTTGACGGTTGGCTTGCCCGTCAGTTTAACTGGGTAACAACCGTGGGGAAAATTCTTGACCCGTTGGCAGATAAGCTCACACACATTACGGTGAGCATTGTTTTTATAATAAAGTTCAATACGTTTTGGCCGATTTTTGCCGTGTTTCTCTTAAAAGAGTCGTTGATGATTATTCTTGTCGGCAGAATGGTAAAGAAAGGTGTAAAATTTAAAGGCTCAAAATGGTTCGGAAAGGTGGCAACCGTTGTCTTCTTTCTCACCATGGTGGGGGTCTTGTTCTTGCCCGACGTTTTGGGGATTTCCATTCCCGACAGTGCCCTTTTGGGGCTGTTCTCGCTAAATCTCGTGCTTGCTGTAATAAGTGCTTTGATGTATATTCCGGATTATAGGGAGTACAAGAAGCAGTCTACAGTTGACAGTTGAGAGTTGAGAGTTATTGAAAATGAAAAATACTAATAGATAGAGAGAGTTAAAACTTTGACCAAAATTAAAATTTGCGGATTGACTCGCGTTGAAGATATAGAAGCCGTAAATATCGAAAAGCCTGATTACATCGGCTTTGTCTTTGCCGAAAGCGTTAGAAAAATTACCCCCGACAAGGCTTTGAAATTGCGGCGGCTGTTAAACCCTGATATTGTTCCTGTGGGGGTGTTCGTTAACGAAATGATTGAGACAATCCTGTCAATACTAAAAGCGGGGGCGATTGATGTCGTTCAGCTTCACGGCGCGGAAAATGATGACTATATCTTAAAACTGAAAAGTTTGAGCAATAAGCCGATTATTAAAGCATATGGGAATGTCAATTCTCCGGCTGATTATCTTTTGTTTGACAGTATAACCCCCGGCTCGGGGCAAACGTTTGACTGGAATTCAATCGAACAAACGGGCAGAGAGTTCTTTTTGGCGGGCGGTCTGAATCCCGAAAACGTGGCTGAAGCAATCGCTAAAACTTCCCCCTTTGCGGTTGATGTCAGTAGTGGCGTTGAAACAAACGGACTCAAAAATCCAACCAAAATAAAAAAATTTATAAAGAACGCGAAAGGAATAGATAAACATGCACAATAAAAAGGGTAGGTTTGGTGAGTACGGCGGACAGTACGTGTCCGAAACATTGATGAAAAATTTGAAAGAGCTTGAAGAGGCTTATCTGCGTTTTAAAGAAGCCCCTGATTTTCAAGCACAACTTAACGGTTTAATGCAAAACTATGCCGGCAGACCGTCTTTGCTGTATTTTGCGGAAAAGATGACCGCTGAGTTGGGCGGCGCGAAAATTTATTTCAAGCGCGAGGATTTAAATCATACAGGCTCACACAAAATCAATAACGTTTTGGGGCAGGTTTTGTTAGCAAAGAAAATGGGGAAAACCCGTGTCATTGCCGAAACAGGGGCAGGGCAACACGGTGTCGCCACCGCCACCGCCGCCGCCCTCATGGGGCTTGAATGTGAAATATTCATGGGCAAAGAAGACACCGAGCGACAAGCACTCAACGTTTTCAGAATGGAGTTGTTGGGGGCAAAAGTCCACACCGTAACAAGCGGCACCATGACTTTAAAAGATGCGGTTAACGAGACCATGCGCGAATGGGTAACGCGCATTGACGATACCCATTATGTGTTAGGCTCGGTTATGGGCCCACACCCGTTCCCGACTATAGTGCGCGACTTTCAAAAGGTAATCGGCAAAGAAATAAAAGAACAATTATTAAAAGTCGAAGGCAGACTACCCAACGCAATAATAGCCTGCATAGGCGGCGGTAGCAACGCCATCGGCGCGTTCTATGAATTTATAGACGATAAAGAGGTTCGTTTAATCGGCTGTGAAGCCGCCGGGCAAGGAGTTGAAACTCCCAAAAATGCGGCGACAATCACCAACGGCACAGTAGGAATTTTTCACGGAATGAAGTCATATTTTTGCCAAGATGAATACGGGCAAATCGCCCCCGTTCACTCTATTTCGGCGGGCCTCGACTACCCCGGAATCGGTCCCGAACACGCACACTTATCAGACATACGCCGTGCAGAATACGTGGCTGTTACCGATGACGAGGCGGTGGAAGCGTTTGAATACCTCTCTCGCACAGAAGGGATTATTCCGGCGATTGAAAGCGCGCACGCAGTGGCTTACCTGAAAAAGTTAGCCCCGACAATGGCGAAAAACAGCATTATCGTCGTCAATTTGTCGGGTAGAGGAGACAAAGATGTCGCCGCAGTTGCACGATTTAAGGGGGTAAAAATTGATGAGTAGAATTTCAAAAGCGTTTGAGGGCAAAAAAGCCCTGATTGCATTTATCACGGGCGGCGACCCCGACATAGAAACAACCGAAAAGTTAATTATCGCAATGGCGAACTCCGGCGTTGATATAATCGAAATAGGTATTCCTTTTTCAGACCCTGCCGCCGAGGGAATTGTCATTCAAAAAGCAAGCGAACGTGCATTACGCGGCGGTTGCACTGTTGATAAATTGTTTGACGCGCTCAAACGTGTCCGCGAAAAAACCGATATTCCGCTGTTGTTTATGAGCTACATAAACCCGATTTTCGTTTACGGCAAAGAACGGTTTATGAAGAACTGTAAAGAATGCGGCATAGACGGAATAATCGTCCCCGATTTACCTTTTGAGGAGAGAGATGAGCTTTTGGCGGAATGTCAACAGCACTCAATCGAACAAATTGCTATGGTCGCCCCAACTTCTCTTGAAAGGGTTGAGATGCTCGTTAAAGACGCAAAAGGCTTTATCTACTGCGTTTCATCGTTAGGGGTAACAGGCGTTCGCAGTGAAATAAAAACAGACATTGCCGAAATAATAGACCGTGTAAAAGCCGTAACAGACACCCCGACAGCCATCGGCTTCGGCATATCCACCCCACAACAAGCAAAAGAGATGGCAAATTTCGCACAAGGCGTAATAGTAGGCAGTGCGATTGTAAAAATAATCGAAAAGCACGGCAGAGACTGCATAGAACCGGTCAGCCGTTTCATTAAAGAGTTTTCATTATAACTAAAATTGCCATATAATGTAATAATCCCCCCCTTTTTGCAATAGAATTAAAGCGGGACAACTGTCAACTGTTTAGGGGGGCTTTATGCGTAAAAATAATGTTATTTTTCAAAATGCGATGCTCTTGTTTGCGGCGATGACTGTTATAAAGATTATCGGCGCGCTGTTCAAAATTCCTCTCGGTAATATTTTGGGTGGATTGGGTATGAGCTATTTTTCATCGGCGTTCAGCGTTTTCCAGCCCATTTTCGCGCTCACTTGCGTTTCGCTTCCAACAGTTATGACGAGACTTATCGCTCAAAACATTGCCCAATCAAAACACTATAACATAAAGAAAATTAAAAGCGTTGCTCTTAAAGCCGCCACGGTATTGGGCTTGTCGGGAATGACGATTATTTTCTTTGTCTCTTCTCCTTTTGCTAAGTATGTGGCTAACGCCGAAAACAGTATCACCGCAATGCTTTTGTTTGCCCCCGCCGTTCTTTTTTGCTGTATAGCCTCGGTATATCGAGGTTATTTTGAAGGGCTGAATAATATGCTGCCCACTGCTATATCGCAGATTATAGAGTCAACCTTCAAGGCTTTATTAGGGGTGGCTTTTGCCTACATAACGCTTGAAAGAACGAACTCACTTCCTTTAGCGGCGGCGGCGGCGGTTTTGGGGCTGACCATCAGCGAAGCTTTAGGCGCGCTTTCACTCTACATCTACAGTCGATGGCACGAGACCGGAAAAAAACCGCCGGCGGCAGATTCCGGCGAGCCGCCGGTGGCAGCCTTATCTATAAAAAAAGTTTTAAAGAAAAAACACACTATTTCAGAAACGCCTGACAGTACAAAAACAATTTTAAAGAGTCTGCTTAAAGAATCCCTGCCTATTACGGCAGGGGCAATTGTTATAACTTTAAGCTCGTTTATCGACCTTTTAACCATAACAAATTGCATTAACGTTGCAATCGGAAAAAACCTAAACTTCTTTCTCGAAAATTTCACATACGGCTTCAAAAGCGACATAGCAATAAACGACATTGGTAACTTTATTTACGGCAGCTATAACGGAATAGTACTCTCGCTTTTCGGGCTTATTCCGTCTATGACGGCAATGGTCAGCAAAAGCGCGCTCACATCAATCGCCGCCGCTTGGGAACAAAAAAACAGAGCCTTAATTCGCCGTAACTTAAACATACTGCTTAAGGGAACGCTCATAATAGGCTTCCCGTTATGTCTTGGAATGGCGGTACTCGCCGAACCCATTCTGAACCTTCTTTATTTCGCGAGACCCGACGAAGCAATGGTCTGCGTGAAACCGCTAATCATTCTAAGCACAGGCGGAATATTCTTAGCTCTGACAGGCGCGTTGTTCAATATTTTTCAGGCAATCGGGCGTGCAGACCTGCAAATTAAAATTATGGTTATGGGGGGAATGTTAAAGCTTGGCGGAAACTTACTGCTCATTCCAATACCTGAGCTTAATATAAGCGGCGCGGCAATATCCACCCTACTGTGTTACACCTTCATCAGTGTAACAGGGCTAATCACACTTAAACACATCAAGGGCATAAGTTTTTGCTTCTTGCCGCATTTTACGAGTGCGTTAATAAACTCTCTGTTATGCGCAGGGGTGTCATACATGCTATATCATCATTTGCCGATAGGCGGCGGCGAGGTAATTAAGTTAGCGACATCCGTTGCGGCAGGCGCGGCAGTATACATCGGCGCAACGCTGTTTGTTGACAGAAAGGCGGTGAGGCAACTGACGACAGTTGACAGTTGACAATTGAGAGTTGACAGTTATTGTAGGGTACGGGCTTGCCCGTACCCTACATTTCACAAAAACCAATTAGACCTTAATGCAAGAACCTATTGATTTCCTCATCAGACATGCCGCCCCGTCTGAACCTTTCAATGATTTCCTGTCTGCCCTTCTCAACAGCCGCTCTCTCACGCGCCCAATTATCCCACTCCATTTTATGGCGTGACTCGTAAACTAAACGCGTTTTCTCATCGGCGGACAACTCCATAAGACGAACAACGGTTTTTTCAACTTGTGGGTTTTGTTCTGCTAACATGGTAAATTCCTCAATTACATGTTTAATATTC
>WRLV01000007.1 GCA_009777445.1 Oscillospiraceae bacterium
TAAGCCTATTTATATTTCCTGTTTCAGCAAAAGCCGCCACAGCCGTAGACATAACCATCTCTGTAAATGAAATTCGGCAGATTCGAGTAACCCCAAAAGAGAGTTTCAGTACAAAATGGCGCACAAGCGACAGAAATATCGTCATGGTCAGCAAAACAGGAAAAATCAAAGGCATAGCCGAGGGAAAAGCAACCGTCACCGCAACAGCAGGAAAATCAACGCTCGAATTTAACATAATAGTCAAAAAAGCAGAAGAGCCGGTATTATTACCTAATGCGCCTGAGATTGTATTCATATTGCTGTGCAGGGTTCTAAACCCACAAAAAAGTTTTAACGAACCCGATTATGTTTGGTGGGGGTTATTCATAGATAACAAGGGGAAAATTAAAGAATTTACCTTTGCTGATGAAGATTACGAACCCGGGTTTACATTCATGTCTAACTATTTAATCAAGAACTACGGCAAAATTTTAGAATCGGGTAACGAAACAGAGCAAACGGTCGATTCTGACACTTTAAAAAACTATTACAAAAAATTGTTAAGCATTGATAAAAATACTCGTGTAGCGATATATAACGATAAGTTTGTCATTACTAACGATGAAGAAATAGGATATGTTGACTACTATGGTCTCAAGAAAGATAGTGTAGGTAAAGTTCAGGTGGCGTTATTAAAGGGACGTGGTAATATAAAACTTGACAACATAGACCCGAACGCAGAAGAAATAAGTCAGTGGCTTATAACAACGATTTCTTTTGAACCATATAACAACTGGGGTGTAGATTATGAAAATTATCACAACGGCGCTGGCTTTTAAACTCGTTAAAAACTAAAATTTATGAATAATAGGAGAATAAAATTATGTTTAAAAGAACAAAAAAGACCATATCGGGCGTTTTAGCAACGCTAATATTTGTTTCGTTGTTTGCGAGTGTTCCCGTTTTTGCGAGTAACATTTCAACGTATATCTATAACGGCTATACGGTTGAATATTTTGTTGATGCCGAATGGCAAGGGCATCAAAATATAAGCGTAACCCTAATCAATACAAGCGATGAAAATCTTGTTGACTGGGCATTAAAATTCGATGCGAGTGGCGACATTATCACGATTTGGAACGGCGAAATTTCTGAAAATAACGACACAGAGTACATAATAACCCATGCCGGTTGGAATCGCGAAATTTGGGCAGGGCATAGAACTTCGTTTGGCTATATAGTTGCAGGCGACACACTTTTCGCGCCGCTCAAGTTTGAAATAGGTCCGGATTTTGACAATGGCGACACCTCGCAAGACGAACCGGACATTCCGGGCGAACCGGACGTTCCGGGCGAACCGGAAGAGCCGAAAAATCCCGGTGATACAAACAGTTCCGGTGAAAACGAAAATGATGAGGAAATTGAATTGTTCGATATTGGCGAGATTTACTTTAAAGATATTGTGGGCGATGAGGACATTGAATTTGGTGATAGCGTATACTATCAGAAAAACCAGTTTCTGCTGACGATTGAGCAGGGCGTTAGCAAATCCGAAATTAATGACATGCTTCAAGACTATAAGGCGCGCTTGGACGAAGGCGCGTGGTTGCACAGGGAGGAGGACAGCGGCTATCGGAATAGCCAATGGCTTCCACGGCTTCACAAAATCGAGATTGTGGGGTACATTGAGTTAGTCAACGAGGTTCAAGTTGAGTTCACGCCATATGAACCACGGGACTATGAGGATTATGAGATACTGAAGGAATCGAGAGCCTATGAAACTCTTTTTGAAAACGGAGTTTTTGAGGCCGGCGATGAAGACTATTATGTAGGTGAATATTTCAACGAGAGCGGGTATTATTATAATTGGTACACTTATAAAGAGCATACACCAATGCAAGCACGTTTTCAAATGAATGATTATTTAGACCGAACACATCTTCAAAAACTACTCGACTTCATCAGCCAAGACCCGATAGTCGAACACTCTTCACTCAACTACATAAGTTTTGATGAGGAAGAGGCTGCCCCCGACAATACGCACACCCCGAACGACCCGGCATGGCAAAATCAGAATTGGAATCCACAGGGCAGTGAATTGCCGGCTAATAATACAATCGCCAATCGCAATTGGGGTTTTGAGGCGGTAAATGTTCGTCAAGCGTGGGGAGCAGTCAGGAATGGGACAAGCGAAAACGTTCGTGTTGGCGTTATCGACAGCAATTTCAACCCACATAACGACTTAAATTTAACCACCCAAAACACCTTTAATAACACCACAAATCAAGGCGGTTCCCACGGCACGAAAGTCGCAGGTATCATTGCGGCAAGGCACGGCAACAACAGGGGAATAGCAGGGGTTATGCCGAACGTCACTCTCTTGGCTTATTCAACTCGTGGGCAGAATACAACCGCCGCCGATGGGTCAGATTACACAGAAAACGCCAACTCTTTAATGGCTCTTAGAACCGGACTTTCTCATTTAATAGGGCAAGGGGCAAAGGTTATAAATTATAGCATGGGTACCTCTCATCTTATGGGCTTCGCCGCCTCGAGAAGAAACGCAGCGGCGCTTAACGATTTGGACAGAGGCTCGCAATCGTTGTCAGTGTTTTTGGAAAGGCTTATAAACTTAAGGTACAATTTCGTAATCGTCACCGCGGCAGGGAATAACAATAATAAAGAGTATTATCGTCTACCCACCACAAGCACCGTTGCAAGCGTTGGCAATTTACGTTTCGATGGCGTTGCCGGAACGGCACAAAGAGAAGACTTTGAAAAATGGGCAAGATACGGCTTCGCCCCTGTGACAGATAATGCAACATTGAGGGCGGTGGTAAGAGAAAGTGCGGATACTATAGTGTCTTTAAATGGTTTAATTACTACCTTTAATTTAGGCGTGCCAGCATTAACCGCAACCTCGACAGACGAGCAGATAGAAGCCACTTTCACGGCTACAAGAAACGCAATTAACGCTATGCCTAATGGCGCGACAAGAAATCAAGCACGAACAAGATACGACACTATAAGAGAAACCTGGAACAATCGTCAACTAAAACTAACCTGGATAGGCGAAAATATAGTTAGCGGTAATGTCAACGCTCAATTCAACAGTTATCTGAACAATATAAACACTGCCGCTGTGCGCAATCGCATTATTGTGGTGGGGGCTTTAGACTGCGGCGTGGCTTTTAATGCCAATAACGATAATCATACCGGCGCGGACGGTGTGAGAGTTGGCAACGTTTTTTATAGCAGAGCTGCTTTCAGCAATCGTGCTGCCAGAGTGGATATTTGGGCACCGGGGGTTGAAATTTTGACTACCGACACCGCTAACGCCGCATCCATCTACAGAACCCCTAACGGCACGTCTTATTCCGCGCCAATTGTTTCGGGCGTTGCCGGGCTGATGTACTCGGTAAATCCTAATATAAGAGCGACTGAAGTGAAACGAATAATCATGAGAATTAATTTTAGCGCCGGACCGAATTTTGTAGGCTCTACAACTCAACTTAGAATGGTAAACGCTCTTGAGTCTGTTGAGACAGCTGAAAACGCCCGAACTACCACGCTTACCCCACCGCGCGCAATCGTTTTTGGTGGAGTTTATTTTGATAACGAACGATTAGGCGGTAGTCGTTCAAGGGATTATACCGATAATAAAAACTCTAATAACTTAAACAGGGTGTCGTTCGGAAGTGGAATAATCAAAAATGTGCGCTATGACTTTTGGGTGCAAGTTCAACAAAGAAATAGTAGCGGCAGACTTTCTCAATATACGGGCTACGCTTTTGATGTTGCGCAAGGGTTTTACAGATTATATTTTCAAGATGAAGGTCGCTATCTAATCAGTTATACTTTAACAGAAAGAGGTACAACGACTGAATTTTCTACTACTGACATTGAAGTCAATGTCACGGCAAACCGGACTCTTGCTATACAAAAAACATTAGCTTTTAACAGCGGTAGTTTACAAAACACAGTGCGAGTGTCAGACGATGACGAGGAAAACTTTATTGCAGATGTTGAGGTTAAATTGCACAGCATGGATGATGTGCTTGTTTTTGGCGAACTTTATCCCGATTTTGACGGTTCTTTCACCATGATTTCTGATGAAGAAGGCAAGTTAATTCTCGACTTGCCGGACGGCAGATATATACTTGTGTTGACTAAAGAAGGCTACAAAGATTTGAGTAAAACCGTTAACGTTATTGAGGGAATTGTCTATTTTGACGGGGAAGTTCTTGAGCGAGTTTTGATGGAATCGCAAACTGCACGGGGTGACGATTGGAAATTTAGAGAAAAAATCGGAGAAGGTTTAAATTCAGTTTGTTATGGTAACGGTAAATTTGTAGCGGTTGGCTATAATACCATAGCAACCTCTATAAACGGCATTGATTGGAAAGAAGCGCAAGCGTTAGACGGTGAATTTGATATTTACTGGGATTCAATCATTTACGGCAAAGGAATGTTTGTTGCCATTGGGTGGGTATATCATGAATTTGATAGTCAGTTAAACGACTACATCATAATGACTTCACACGATGGAATTGAGTGGACAAAAAGAGAAAACCCCGATGGAATAGTCGGAATTAATTCAATCACTTATGGTAAAGGAATGTTTGTTGCTATTGCTACAAAGTTGTATTCTGCCTATGTGGATTATTATGATTCATACCCAACCATAATAATCTCAACGGACGGAATAAACTGGTCTAACGCCGAACTTCCCGAAGGCTTGGATAGAATTGATGTCATCGGTTATGGGAACGATTTATTTGTTGCCGCTGTTTATGTCAATTGGGGTGCTTATGTGATTACATCAACAGATGGATATAATTGGAGTTTGCAAGAGCAGAGAATTCTCCGCACACCATATGATGTTTGCTATGGCGAAGGTTTGTATATTTTTGCAATAACTTCAGAAGTAGGCGCGGACGTATTGATATCACAAGATGCAGTTAATTGGTCTGCTATAAGATTTACCGGAAGAACAGTATGGAATTCAATTGCTTATGGCGGCGGTGTTTTTGTTGTAATGAACAGGTATCAAGAAGGCTATACAATAGCAGGAGTATCAAATGACGGTTTAGAGTGGCGCATTGTTGAGGACAACGGTTTTAAGCAAAGCATTATTGAAGGGCTTGAACTTGAACTACACGAGCAAGAACTTATTGAGATTTTAGAGATTCCCGTTACAGTAAATTCACTTTGTTATGGCAATGGAATGTTTGTGGCGGTTAGCACATTTCATTGGGAAAGAAACGGTAAATGGCTTTCTGTCGGCACTATATTTACGTCTGAATAGACTCTACTGCAAGAAATTATAAAGGGGACACTTAGTGTTCCCTTTTGCTTTTGTCTGTCTAAACTCGTCGGAGGTGTTGACAAAATAATTAAAGTATGATATAATATCGGCAAAGGAGTTGATATTATATGAAAATCAAAATTACACGTTGTAAAAAATGCCAAAGCCCGAAAACTGTTAAAGCGGGTAAAGTCAATGGAAATCAGCGTTTCAAGTGCAAAGATTGCGGTTGCCAATTTCAACCTAATCGCCACCACGGAAGACCGGAAAAAACAAAAAGGTTTGCGATAATTCTCTATTTATTTGGGTTGTCGTTTCGCACTATTGCGAAATTAACCAAAACCGACCTACACGCCGTGTATCGTTGGATAAGGGAATTCGCCGAAGAGCATTATGAAAAACCGGAACCTAAATCCAAGGCTGTGATAGTTGAGCTCGATGAAATGTGGCATTTTATCCACTCTAAAAAAACAGTGTTGGATATGGAAAGCTTATAATCCGCAGATTTCAAGGTTCGCTCAGCCGTCCGCAATTTATTGCGGCTAACGGCGTGCGGTTCTTATTGCCGCGATACCGGTCAACTTATCGACTGGGAGTGTGGAGGGCGAGATAATGATACATTTAGACGGCTTTACAAGCGATTAAAAAAGGTGTCTATGGGGAAAAGCGTAGTTAATTTATACCGATATGCGGAAATTAGCAAAGCTGTTATTGCCAGATTTATAACCGATAATTACGTGGGAGCAAAATCATCAAGGTGGAGTAGTATATTTCTATATGTTTTACAAGACTTTTTTTAAAGTTTTTCAACACGACCCAAAACTTCACCTCGCTGTCCGTAATCGACAGCAAAACCCTGCTCGCACTCGATTGCGAACCGCCGCTCTTCATCGTTTCGCGGCTTTTACCGACAGGCTTGGCTGTACTTGCAGGCAGTCCGAAAGTCGGAAAATCGTGGCTATCATTATGGCTCTGTCAGCAAGTTTCGCACGGTCTGCCCGTGTAGGAATTTGACACGCTCAAATCCACTGTGCTGTATTTGGCACCCGAAGACACCGTTGACATACTGCATTTTCGATTGTCGCACATCACCGAAATGGCGAGTAAGAGTTTATTCGGGAAGTATAGACTTTCAAGCAACGATTGGGACAAGGTTTCGACACTTGCAAAGGAAGCAATAAAGGCACGAAAAGCCGTTAAAAGAAAACAAGACATTCTAATAAAACAATTATAAACCATTTAGCTTAAAATGTCAATATTTTAATTAAATTTTGGTAATTTATTTAAAAAAATCAGAATTAACTTCTTTGAATATACTCCCTTAATTTACAAATACTATCAATATTGAATTAAATTTCAAAGGAGTTATTATATATGAAAGCAACCGGAATTGTAAGGAGAATAGACGATTTAGGGAGGGTTGTTATCCCTAAGGAGATTAGACGGACTATGCGTATTAGGGAGGGCGACCCACTTGAAATATACACAAATGTCGATGGGGAGGTAATATTTAAAAAATACTCACCGGTTGGCGAAATCACGGATTTTGCAACGCGATATGCCGAGGTTTTGTCAAAAATTGGAGGTTGTCCCACCGTGATTTGTGACCGCGACCACGTAATTGCCGCTTCAGGCATACAAAAAAAAGAGGTGTTAGAGAGAAGGGTGTCTAACTCACTTGAAGATTTAATAGAACAGCGCAAAAGCCATGTCTATAAATCTTATGAAGACAAACGACTAACTCCTATTGAAGGGGTAGACAGATACGCTATAGCTTGCACGCCGATAGTTACTCAAGGTGACGTGGGCGGTGCAGTAATTATGTTGGCAAGCGACGGGCACGAATACGCAACCCCTGAACAAACCGCACTCGTAAATGCCGCCGCCATGTATTTCAGCAAGCAAATGGAAGAGTGACGAACAGTTGACAGTTGACAATTGAGAGTTGACAGTTATGTAGGGGACGGGCTTGCCCGTCCCCTACTATTCTGTTTATCTTATAAAATATTTAATTACCAATAAACTCTCTCACTAACGAATTGTCGGGGATTAGGGCGTGTTCAACGTTTCCGACTTGTGTTAAAACAGTTGAGAGTGTTTTCATTTGAGGGGAATAATCATCTGTTTTTAAAAGAGAGTCTAAGTCTTTTGATAAAACGCTTTTATACGCACAAAGCTCATACGGAATGAAGGTGTCTATGTCAAATTTCGCTCTTTCTTTATAGGGCATAATGTACTTTTCTTCACCAAGCTCGACATTACTGAAAAAATTGAAAGTTTCATCAAGGCTTCTTCCCCTGAACAGGCGGTCGCGAACAAAACGCCGTGCCAATCTCACCTTTGACGGGTGGAGCAATTCTCCTTCGGCGGTTTCAATCCTAGTGCGAACTGAGACATAAACCCCCACGCTTTCGTTTGAAGCCGCGCCGGTCACGGTGGGGTTAAGCGCGTGAATCCCCTCAAATATTACGCTCTCGCCCGGACGGCGGCGCCAGGTCTCGCCCGCTAAACTTTGTTGCGTTTTAAAGTCAAAGTGTGGAATGTGTATTTCCTTACATTCAAGCAGGGCTTGAATATGTTGCCCGATTAAGTCTCTATCCATTCGTGAGGGCGATTCAAGGTCGAGATTGCCATCCTCGTCAACCTCATTTCGAGGGTCGTTGTGAGAAAGAAAATAGTTGTCCATCGAAATAACCTTAGCTGGGTGTGAAAATCGGGCAAGCATATCTTTCAGCCTAAGCGATGATATTGTTTTCCCCGAACCGGATGGTCCCGACAACAACACAATAGGGCTGATGTCGGCGTGAGCCGCCGCCTTTTGAGCAACTAAGGTAATTTGTGCGGTATACTCCTCTTCGCAAAAGTTTATAAATTCTGCGGCACTTTTAAGCCGACGATTGATACTTTCAATTTTAATAATTCTCATAAAACAACCCCCCTTATTTTATCAATTATACACCTAAAAACATAACTTGTCAATAACTGTTGACAAAAAGCTTTAAATGTGCTATCATATATGCAGATAGGAGTGTTAAAATGCAAGTTAAATTAAGAAAACAACCCGATAAATATTTAAACAAATGCCCTCAAAACATACATAATAAGCTAATTAACGCATTATTGGGCTTAGAGCTTTGGCAAGGCGATATAAAAAGATTAGAAGGCAGTAAAAACGAATATCGTCTAAAAATACCGCCTTTCAGAATAATTTTTACTTATATTAAGGGTGAACATGTAATAACCGTGACAAAAATCAGTACACGGGGAGATGCTTATAAGAAAGGGTGATAATAATGGAAAAAATTTCAATCGAAGAATTTTTAAGAAGAGTCGAAGCAACACCGACTGTTAAGCCGGACGAGTGGGATTTAAAAATGTTAGCGGAAATTGAAGCAGAAACCGACAATAGCACCATAAGTCTTGAAGAAGCGATGGCGCGGCGCAAATGTAGCGGAAAAATCTCTTTGCGCGTGCCAAAAGAATTGCATACAAACTAATAAAAAGTCGAAGTTCATTTTGTGAACTTCGACTTTAAATTTAAGCTCCGTTTACCGTTAAGTTAAACCGTGCTACTCTGCCGCTTTCGTTGCAGGTTGCTGTCATTGCTACTCTTACAGAGGGGGTGCCTTTGTTTCTGCCGGGTACTGAGAGGGCTCTCACTGTAATGCCGCCTTGCCCTAACGCACTTGTATCAAAAAGGGTTGAGCCTTTGCCTAATGGGACTCCTCCTTCAATGCGCACGAATGCGGCATCTGTCGGTTTCGCCAAAGCGACTGTGTATGTGGTGTCGGCAGGGCTTACTATCGTTGATGTTTTGCCCTTGTGAAACGCGTTTAGATAAAGTCTTATGCTTTCGCCCACTTTTACGCTGCCCGAATTGGTTCCTCTTCCGGTGACTCCCGTTGTCGCACTGAAGTTATCGGTTGAGGATAATGTGATATTGTTAGGGGCAATCCTTACGTTAACGGTTATAGGGCCTAAAACCGAGTCATTCCACCCAATATTATCACCCCTTTGAATATACCATAGATATGCGGTTCCTGATGAGGTTGCTGTTACTCTTCCGCCGCTTACGTTGGCAATGCTTCTGTCGCTTAAGTAATTTTTTCCGTTAAGTGGCGGGCGTTGAGTTGGGTTTTGGGTAATGGCCCATGCCCTTTGTCTTGACCTTGCGTTGTCGAAGAAGAGCGTTCCTTGTTGTTCAAATGCCGCGAGTTGAGCCTGATTTGTGGTGGCAATACCGCCCGATGATGAGGTTGCTCTGCCGCCGCCGAGCCATAAAGTCAAAGGGGCGTTTGTTGAGGTGGTATTGTCGTAGATTTTTGTTCGCCCACTGAAAATTTCGACAGATGCAGGGGGCGCGCTGTTAACGTGTTTTATGAAGGCATCAATGTCTTTGCTCCAACGTCTTGCGGCAAAAGTCCCGTAGCTTCTTGCGGTTAAATCAGATTGCCAAAAATAGTCGTAGCTTATGCCGCTTGAAGTTGTATCACCGTTTCTTTCTGCATCATTCCAGGTGACATCAACGAGATAGTAAGTTTGCGTTTCATCACAAAGCACCCAATTCCATCTGTGCGCGCCGCCTGCGTTGCCGCTTATGCCGGGGGCGTTAATGCCGTGATAAAACGCCAAAAGCGAGAAGGCGTTAGCGTATCCTGCACAGACCGCCGTTTTGTCTCTGTATATATTTAGCGCGTGTTGCCCTTTTACGGTTCTTCGGGTATTGTCCCACTGTTCGGGGTTTCTGAAAGATTCTTCATCATAGGTGGCGTGCAAGGCGATTGCATCGTTAATAGCCTTAGCTTTTTCCATATTTGTGGTGGCTAAGTCTATACCGGGAACGGGAAAATTCACGGTTTCCGTGAACTCTTGCGCGATGTAGCTTGTGTTTATGCTGATAGTAAGCATTATAACGCCGTTTGAACTCTGCATACCCATTCCAAAAAAATGGGGATAATAGGTATAGATATTTTCCATGACAGAAGCGAGCTTAGGGGCTTTTTGCGAGCTGAACGAGAAGTTAAAATTACCCAAAAGGGCGTTTCTTAAACCCCACTCTGACATCTCATTCAAAGTGGGATTTGCAGTGTTAAAGGCAGAAACAGGCCTCTCTTTCAGCCCCAAGACATCAAGCCAATCGGGGCTTACTTCCTCAAACTTAAAACTTTCGGAGTTTTCTTTTTGAGTTTCGAGGAAGAACTTGCGCGCCTGTTCGCCACTCACGACCACCACATTACCATTTTCATCAAAGTACCCATAGGAATAATCAGCATTATCAACGGCATAAATGGGCGTTGACATAAGCACAGCGAAAATCAGCATAAACGCTGTAAACATTCCGATTTTTCTATTTTTCATAAATTTCACACCTCTTTTTTAAAATAATATTATCTATTATATCGACATATTTTTTGAATACTTAATAGTTAATCGAAAAGTTAATATCGCCATTTTATATAGCCCTAAAATCCATGCCGTCAATGCAATTATCATAAACGAATTTTTTAACCGGCTCCATATTGTCAGACTCGTAAAATTCTATAATCATATGTTTGAAAGTTTCTTGCTTTTCAATTGGCACAGATATAATCCCCACGCCGTTGGAAATCATGATATGATTGCCGGCGAGCATGGCAGTGCGCTTGTTGCCGTCAATAAACATTTGCTTTCTCATGCCGTAAAGCATAAGAGTGACAGCCCTGTCGGTAGGGCTTGGTATGCTTAAAATATCCTCTATATTTTCTCTGATTTGTGATTCAATCGGCAGGGTGGGTTTCCAATTTGTCCCCCCAACGGTTGCAGGCACATTTCTCAAAAAGCCCGCGTTGTAAATAAGATTGCTCCCGACATATTGGTTTATCTTGCAGATGAAGGGAAAATTTATGGGGTGCTCTATATTTTCCAGTACGAATTTCCACGCGTGTTTAAGATTATTTACCGTAGTTATATCGTCAATGTCTAATCGCGCTACATTTATACCATTATATAGATTGTCTGTTTCAGGATAAGTTACAGCAATTCCCTCAAAATTCGCGCTTTTCCAGATATAATCAACAATATTTCGTTTTGCAACAAATATATTTTGCTCAACGCTCATATTATATTTCGCTAACATTACGTACCTCCGAAAAAATTCCACACAGTAAAAATCAGCCCCCGTTAAGGGGGCCGGAAAGGCTATAAGAAAAATTCTTTTAAAATCAACGCTTTAGTAACGTCACCTTGATACTTAATAGCACCGCTGTTGATTGCCGCCATATAGTCAAAGCCGCCTTTTGCGATTGCCATAGCGTTATCGGCTGTGCAACACAAAGTTCCGTCTCTGTCATAATACTCAGTCGGCAAGATGTGTTTTTCGCCGTTTTGAATTGCAACGAAGAAGATTCCGAGGTTGTCAATGTGAACTTGAACGGCAATAACGCCGTCAACCTTAGAAACATCGGCTTTCTCAAACTTTTTCCACAAAGCTGTGGTAATAGTGTCGAGAGTAATTTCTTTTGCCTTAGGTTTTCTTGTCGCCTTCGGGGCGGCTGTTTCTTTTTTAGCAGGAGTCTCTTTCTTTGCAGGCGGTTTTGCCGCCGGTTTTGTTTCTGCTACGGGTTGAGGTTTTGTCAGTGCTTTTGTCGCCGGTTTTGTTTCTGCTGCGGGTTGAGGTTTTGTTACTTTAGGTGTTTCTTTTGCTACCGATTTAACGGGTGTTTCTTTTGCCGTCGGTTTAACGGGTGTTTTTTTTGTGTCTGCCATATCTGAAATTCCTTTCAAAGTTTTTAATAGTGTATCAATAATAGCACAAAAAAAAAAAAAAAGCAAGCTTTTTTTGAAAATTTATTTGAAAATAGCAAAATTCAGTATTATTTTTTAAGAAATCTGTAAAATTACACAATAAAAAACGTGAATATAGAGCCAAAAATCAACCCCTGCCAAACATATGGCAAATTTTTCGTGTAATATGCCAATTTACAAATATTACTAAATGTGTTATAATGTCTGTGTTTAAAATTTATAAGGAGGATGATATCTATTATGGCAAGAAAAAAAATAATGATGGATGGAAACACCGCCGCGGGTCACGTTTCATATGCGTTTACCGAGGTGGCTGCCATTTATCCCATCACACCGTCTTCGGTTATGGCTGAAGTTACCGACCGTTGGGCGGTTGACGGGAGGGAAAACATTTTCGGCGAACAGGTGAAAGTTGTCGAAATGCAGTCTGAAGCGGGGGCCGCCGGAGCGGTTCACGGCTCTTTGGCTGCCGGCGCGTTGACTACTACGTACACCGCGTCTCAAGGGCTTTTGCTTATGATTCCGAATATGTTTAAAATCGCGGGTGAGCTTTTGCCGAGCGTTATACATGTGTCGGCGCGCGCTTTAGCATCACACGCACTGTCAATTTTCGGCGACCACAGCGACGTTTATGCTTGCCGTCAGACAGGCTATGCAATGCTTTGCTCTACCAATCCGCAAGAGGTAATGGATTTAGGGGCAGTAGCGCACATCGCAACCTTAAAAGGCAGAGTTCCGTTCTTGCATTTCTTTGACGGGTTCCGCACATCGCATGAAATTCAAAAAATTGGTGCGTGGGATAACGAGGGACTTAAAAAATTAGTTGACCAAAACGACATAGATGCTTTCCGTGACAGAGCGTTAAATCCCGAACAACCGGTACTCCACGGGACGGCGCAAAACCCCGATATCTTCTTCCAGGCGCGTGAGGCCTGTAACCCCTATTACAACGCAATGCCCGAAACAGTCCAAAAAACAATGGACAAGGTTAACGCGGCAATCGGAACTGACTATAAACTTTTCAACTATTACGGCTCTCCCGATGCTGAGCATATTATCGTGGCAATGGGCAGCGGTTGTGATACCATTGAAGAGGCAATTGACTTTCTCATGGCAAGAGGAGAGAAGGTCGGCTTGGTTAAAGTCCGTCTTTATCGCCCGTTCAGCGTTGACAGTTTTGTGGATGCCATTCCCTCAACCGTTAAGAAAATATCCGTTCTTGACAGAACTAAAGAAGCAGGTTCGTTGGGTGAGCCGCTTTATCTTGACGTTGTCGCGGCACTCAAACGTGCGGGCAAATTCTCTGATGCGGCTGTTTTCGGCGGTCGTTACGGCTTAGGCTCTAAAGACTTCAGCCCGGCTCATGTTATTGCCATTTACAAAAACACTTCTAAAGTGCAATTCACAGTGGGAATCGAAGATGATGTTACCAATCTGTCACTTTCGATTGACGAGAACCCCGATACCACGCCTGTCGGAACAACTTCCTGCAAATTCTGGGGATTGGGCGCGGACGGCACTGTCGGCGCGAACAAAAACTCGATTAAAATTATCGGCGACCACACAGACATGTATGCCCAGGCGTATTTCTCTTACGACTCGAAAAAATCGGGTGGCGTTACCATTTCCCATTTAAGGTTTGGAAAGTCTCCAATCAAATCCACATACTTTGTTAAAAAGGCGAACTTTGTTGCTTGTCACACACCTTCTTATATAAACAAATACGACATGGTTCAAGACCTATTGCCGGGTGGCACGTTCTTGCTCAACTGTCAATGGGGAGTTGACGAGCTTGAAGAAAAAATACCGGACCCTGTTAAGGCGCACATCGCCAAAAACAACATTAATTTCTATATAATCAACGCTATTGACATAGCAAGAGAAATCGGGCTCGGCGGAAGAGTAAACACAATCTTGCAATCCGCTTTCTTCAAACTTGCCGCGATTGTTCCTTATGACGAAGCGATTGACTATATGAAGCAGGCAGCTAAAAAATCATTCTCCAGCAAAGGTGAGAAGATTGTTAACATGAACTACGCGGCGATTGACAGGGGTACTGATTTTGTTAAAGTTGACGTTCCCGATTCGTGGGGACAACTTGGCGGAAAACTTCCTTTGCCTAAAGCAAGCGGCGACAGAAAAGATTTAGTCGATTTTGTGAACGACATTCTGATTCCCGTAAATGCTCAATACGGCGACACCCTGCCTGTATCTACCTTTAAGCACATGGCTGACGGCACATTCCCACAAGGCTCTGCCGCTTATGAAAAGAGAGGAATTGCCATTACTATCCCTGACTGGAAAACCGAAAACTGTATTCAATGTAACCAATGCGTTATGGTTTGCCCTCACTCGGTAATTCGTCCGTTTGTTTTAAACGACGACGAAGCAGCAAAAGCTCCTGCCGCCACAAAGACCATGGATTTAAACGGTCTGCCGGGCTTGAAATATTCGTTGTCTTTGTCGCCTTTCGACTGTACAGGCTGTGAAGTTTGTGTTAATATCTGTCCCGGCAAAAAAGGCAATAAAGCCTTAGAAATGGTGCCGTTTGACAGTCAAGTTGAACACCCTCAACAAGAAGTGTTTGCTTATTGCATGGGTGTTTCCGACAAGCCCGAAGTGTTTGACAAATTCAAAGTTTCTTCGGTTAAAGGCGCGCAGTTCAAACAACCGTTGCTTGAGTTCTCAGGTGCTTGTTCCGGTTGTGGCGAAACCCCATACGCTAACCTTATTACGAGACTGTTCGGCGACAGAATGTACATCGCCAACGCTACAGGTTGTTCCTCAATTTGGGGCGGCTCTGCTCCTTCAACCCCATACACCGTGGACAAGAAGGGAAGGGGGCCTGCATGGGCTAACTCGCTGTTTGAAGACACTGCTGAATTTGGTTACGGCATGGCTTTAGCTCAAAATGCACTCAGAAAAAGAGCTCAAAAATTAATTAAAGAGTTAGGAACGTCTGATTCAGCTCTTAAACCCTATGTTGACAAGTATTTTGAAACCGATAAAGACGGAAGTGCCAATCTCAAAGCAACAGATGAATTGCTCGCCGCTCTTGAAAAATCATCAAGCCCACTCAAAAACGACATTCTCAAACTTAAAAAGTTTATCGCCAAAAAATCCACCTGGATGTTCGGCGGCGACGGTTGGGCTTATGACATCGGTTACGGCGGACTCGACCATGTTCTCGCAAGCGGTGAGAATGTAAACCTCATGGTATTCGACACCGAAATCTATTCAAACACCGGTGGGCAGGCATCAAAAGCAACACCTGTCGGAGCAACCGCTCAATTCGCCGCCGGCGGCATGGAAACCAAGAAGAAAGATTTAGCGCAAATAGCAATGCAATATGGCTACGTATATGTCACTCAAATTTCAATGGGGGCTGACATGAACCAGTGCATTAAAGCGATTGTCGAAGCTGAAGCGTATGACGGGCCGTCACTCATTATCGCCTACGCGCCTTGCATAAGCCACTATATTAAAGGCGGTTTGGCAATTTCAAAACAGGTTGAAAAAGATGCCGTCACATCGGGCTACTGGCACTTATTCAGATTCAATCCTGCTCTTGAAGCCGAAGGAAAGTCACCTTATTCGCTTGACAGCAAAGCCCCAAGCACAGACTATAAAGAATTCATCATGCGTGAAACAAGATACAGCTCACTCATGCGCGCTAACCCCGAAAGGGCAACCCAACTGTTCGACCGTGCCGCAAAAGATGCAAAGAAAAAATACGATTATCTTGCCGGCTTAGTCGAATACTACGAAAAATTAGCACAGAAATAATAACAAATAATATACAAAGCAGTTACCGTGCAAATAGCGCAGTAACTGCTTTGTACCAACTTATAGCAACAAAAAATAAAAGACAAGGAGAATAAACAATGCGTAAATTCAATGTAACCGGCAACTGTGTTAAAAATAAGCACTACATGGTTGATATAAGCGAAAAGTTAAATAAAATTAAAGCAATGGTCGATGAAGAATGTTACTTCACTATCAACCGCGCCAGACAATACGGAAAAACCACAACGCTTTACCTACTTCAAGAAGCGTTAAAATCCGAATACGTATGTATAAAAACCAGCTTTGAGGATGCTGAAGATGAGATGTTTTCTTCGGGGCCGAATTTTTGTAATGTATTATTAGAACGATTAGATGAGGCAACGCAAAAAGTCTATCCCGGCGCAAATATTATCTGGTCAAATGATGAAGTAACCGATTTTACGAAATTAGGGAGACGTATAACAAACATTTGCAAAGACAATAAAGTCGTTTTATTAATAGACGAAGTTGATAAATCGAGCAATAACCGGATTTTCCTGCATTTTTTGGGATTGTTGAGAGCTAAATTTTTAGAACGCAACGGAAATAACACCCCCACATTTCACAGCGTGATTTTAGCAGGGGTGCATGACGTAAAGAATATCAAACAAAAAATGATAACAGCCGGAACCCACACCCAATCAAGTGGCGAAGGGATTTATAACTCACCCTGGAACATAGCGGCTAAGTTTAACGTTGATATGTCGTTCAGCGCGCAAGAGATTGAAACTATGCTGCTTGATTACGAAAGCGAACACTCATTGGGAATGAATAAAACCGAAATAGCACAGGAAATATACGATTACACAAGTGGTTATCCTTTTTTGGTGACAAGGCTTTGTAAAATCATCGATGAAGAATTAGAGCAAGATTGGAGCCGCAAAGGTGTACAAGAAGCGGTTAAAATCTTGTTAGAAGAAAGTAATACGCTTTTTGATGACTTACGTAAAAATTTAGAAAACAACAAGGAACTTTCGGAGTTAATGTATGAGTTAGTAATCACCGGCAGAAGAATAGGATTTAACTGGTTGAACACTATTATAGAATTGGGCAATATGTACGGATATATAGAAAAAAGAGATAACAAAGCTGTGGTCTCCAACAAAATATTTGAGATACAAATTACAGAGTATTTTATATCTAAAGAAGAAATTAAAAGACAGACCAAAACCGGTTCGGAAGTGGAAGATGTTGTAAACGGCAAGCAGTTCGACATGGAAACGTGTATTAGAAAATTCGCGCAACATTATTACGAAGTTTACAACAAAAAAGACATCGAGTTTCTTGAAAGACACGGGCGACTGCTGTTTTTGTATCACCTAAAGCCACTTATAAATGGCGTGGGATTCTATCATTTTGAGACAGAGACTCGCAATTCGCGGAATATGGATATTGTTGTAGATTATAATCAACAGCAATTTATAATAGAATTGAAAATCTGGCGCGGTGAAGAATATAAAAAGAAAGGTTATGAACAATTGTTAGACTACATGTCTGCTAAAAACGCAAAAGAAGGCTACTTGATTACCTTTGATTTTCGTAAAGAAACTAATAAAGAGCGTTGGGAAAAATGGGTTGAATTTGATGATGGTAGGCGGGTTTTTGATGTGATGGTTTGAAAGGCACGGCCATATCAATGAACATTTTAAATAAATTGACAAATAAAGGTTTATAGTGTATAATAAGAGTTAGAGTTGATTTATTTAATTGTTCATATTGGAGGTAATTATGAAAAAGTTTTTATCAATGCTCGTGGCTGTCGCTATTGCTTTATCTATCCCTGCGACACTCACCCCCGTTTTTGCACAAGAGGGCGAAAACAATTTCACCTTGCCCGATGCAGGGCTTTCCGTGCCGATTGAGCAGGTGGGCGCGGACGTTCAGGCGATTGCCGCCCTTGTCCCGACTGTGGCGCAATCCGGCGAATTCCTAAAACCCTTAGTCGGCTCACCAAGCGGCACGGCGCTTTCAAGCGCGGCTGACTTTGAAAAGTTCAGACCTACCTACACACCCGCTGAGGACAGGTTAGACCCGGCAGGCAACTATTACTTAACAGGCAACATCGTCTTCTCCGATGAGTGGGCACCGATTAACGCTACCTTTAGCGGGACTTTAGACGGGCGGGGCAACACCATTATCTGGAACAATATCGATGGCAACGCGGCATTGTTCAACACTGCAAACGACGCTACTGTCAGAAATTTAAGAATAAATTATGTAGCTGTATCCTCTCAAGGGCTTTTTGCCACGGTTAACGAGTTCGGCGTGTCGTTTGAAAACTGCTTCGCCGACGGCACAATTAGCACAAGCGAGCGTTTTTCAGGCGCGTTTGTGGGAACAGCACCTGTTAACACAAACACAAACGAGACAAATATATTGACGTTTAAAGACTGTTACTCATCGGTGAATATGAATGTCACAGTCCTTGTCAACGGGCCCTATATTGGCGGCTTTGTTGGCTCGGGCAGGGTAGACATAACCGACAGCTACTACAACGGCAACATGGTAATCACTTATGACGACTCTCGATCTCCATCGATAAATGTGGGCGGTTTTGTCGGCGGTCAAAGTTGGGCAACATATGGCGGCGGCGGCTCTAAAATTGAACGCAGTTTCGCCACCGGTGCTCTAAGCGTTAATCTAATCCAACCAAATTCTGCTACAACATCTGTCGGCGGCTTTGCCGGCACAGGGGTTTCATATATAAAAGACAGCTATTCAGCTGTTAACGTTCATGTGAACACTGCCGGTGGAAATTTAGGCAACAGTCAAGTTATCGCCGGGGGAATGGTGGGAGGTATTGACGGAAGTGGCATTCTTGACAGTGAACCTTATGTAAAAGTCGAAAACGCTTACGTAACCGGTGATATTAAAATAATAAACAAAGGCACCGCTGCCGGGCCGGTCGGTGGGATTATGGCTCAAGCCAGAAGTCTTGGGGCGCGCCCCATTGACTTCATAAATGTGCATTATTCCGGCGACACTATAGAAAGTTGGCTTGAAGACACTCCACGCGGATTTGTCGGTGGGCTGATTGGAACAGTGCAACTCTCTGACGGCACTATTAAATTTAACAAGTGTTATTCTAACGCCACTAACATTTTCGGCGGTCAAACCGGTGGGCTTGCCGGCGCGCTGAGAATAAACGCGGAGTATGAAAACTGCTACAATAAAAGCAATATTACAGCGAATGCTAACGGCGGCGGCTTAAGCGGTGGTTTTTCGGCGACGACCATCAAAAACTCCTTCAACGAGGGAAATATTTCCACCGATATTGCCGGCGGTTTTCTTGGGCAAAACGAAAACTCTCGCGCTGACGTAACAATACAAAACAGCTACTCTGAATGTGACATTACGGCATCTCGCGCGGCGGGGCAATTTATCGGGTATTTATCAGAAAGTTCAGTTACAACAAGCTTGACTCAAGTTAATGACAGTTATGCAAAAGGCGAAATTACGGCAGAATTTGAAGGAATTGCGCGCGAAGGTGCCACTCAAGGCGGCATCCCTATATCAATAGGCGGCTTAATCGGGCGCGGCTGTAATTTGTCCACCGATAATGTCTACTCTGATGTTAAGATTACAGCGAACTTAGCCAGACCGGATTTCTCTGCCACCAATCAAGCGTATGTGGGCGGAATTATCGGATATGGATGGAATGTCAACGAAATGAAGGACACACGTGCAGATGGCGACATCACAGTAGCCGCAGACTTCACCACCACCCATGCAGGGGGTCTTGTCGGTGGCACGGATAGAGGCAACGCAGATAATGAAAGTTTAATTATGCAAAACGTAAACTATAACGGCAATTTAAATATTGTCGCAACCGACGGAAGCGCGGTATCTGTGGGTGGTTTATATGGATTGCGAAGCGGTGCTATTTCAACATTGTGCGATATTCAACCTATTATCAAAAATGCTCATGTGAACGGTGACATTTTTGTTCAAGGCTCTGGCAGATATAATGACGTTGGCGGTTTGTTCGGGCGTTTTAGTACAGGAGCGCGCTTTGTTGTATTTTTTGAAGACTGTTCTTTCACCGGAAAGTTTGAGAGCAAAACCAACATAACAACAAGCGTGGGCACCAACCCGTCAGACAGTATAGGAGGGATTTTGGGATATTCCTCAGATACCTCTGTTAGCTTTGACAATGTCCGCGTTAATATTGTGGACGGCATGAAAATAGAAAGTAACATAATTGTCTACGCAGGCGGAATCATCGGAAATAATTCATTCACCAGCAACTCACCGCCAGACAACGAGGGCATCGAAATAATAAACAGCGTTTTCAACGGCGAAATAATTGCGAATGTTTTAAGTTCAGGTCCTACCACTGCACAATCCATAAGAATAGGTGGCTTGGCAGGTGACCTTGTTGGAAATTTAACCTTAAAATCAAATCAATTTTTGGGTGGAATATCTGTTACCACTGATATTTCCTTTACAGGCGCCAGCCGTGGTGATTGTGCAGTGGGCGGCCTTATCGGTCGCGCTTCACTTCAGCGTGCCAGCGGTTATGGCGGTTCTTTTAACTATATTCTTACTATTGAAGAGTGCAGTTATATCGGTGACATTTCGGTTATCGACACCGCCCATAATGTAGAAGAACCTTTCCCCTTATATACAGGCGGTTTAGTCGGGCGCGCAAACTCAAGCACGGCATTACAAACGTTCATTACCGATTCTTACAGCAAAGGGGATATTAACGTAAACACACATAAAGGCGTTGCCTATACCGGCGGTATTATTGGTGTAAGCCCACGAGCGAGCTTTAATAACGTAAATTATGAGGGTAACCTTACCACCACCACCTCATCGGGTAGAAATACGGACGATATAACACACTACACCGGCGGTTTAATCGGCGAGTTATATATTTCTGCTTTTGCCGATGACACCGTTCAGGCTGTTATAAACTCAAGTGGGGCAAAGGGGAACATAACCGCCCGAACAAACGGTTTACAAAACACACGCACTGGTCAAACCGCGCTTCACAACGGCACGCGAGTCGGCGGCCTTATCGGCGAGTTTGCGGGTGGTAACGCTACTACACAACGCCGCGCTTCTCTTAGTGTGCAGGGCAGCGATTATAAAGGCGACATTTCAGCCGTTAACACAGGTTTCGGCAGTGGCAGAAGAAACCCGATATACGTGGGTGGTCTAATCGGTAATTCTGACTTCCCCATATCCGGTATAATTGACAGCCGCGCTGATGGCGACATCTATGCTTTAACAGAGCAGGGGCAAATTTATGCAGGCGGCATAGTGGGAAACAGCAGTCGTAGAACATCGCTCGACAATGTTTATTATGCAGGAGACATTACCGCCATACTACAAGAAACTAAAATGTCAGACTCTGTTGGCACAGGCACACTCTTATCATCCCCCACCCCAAACGGTTATGCGGGCGGTCTGTTCGGCTTCTATTACCTTGCCACAGCCGGAGATGAAGAGTCTATTAACTCGTCCGGCTTCAACGGAAATATTAGTCTCATTAACAAAAACCATATGTATACCAATTCCAACGATAACGCAAATTCATTCGCCGGCGGTTTAATCGGGCTTTATCAGACAGTCAACGTAACCACCACAGTCATCCCCCCAATCTTGAACATTAACAACTCCTATTGGTTCGGCGACAAGGATATGCAAAGGGGTACTTTGACGGTTTCTAACCCTAACGCCACAGACGAATTCACCGGTTCCACACAGGCACAATCGGCATACGCCGGCGGCTTGGTTGGGAATTCTGAAGGCACAACCTCAAGGGGCGGTGTATTAAATATTAACAGCAGTGGTGCGTTCGCAGACGTTTTCGCATATTCAAAAGGCGGCAACGTTTTCACAGGCGGTTTTGTAGGCTCAACAGCAGGGGTAATAAACATTTTTGACAGCAATCAGCGTGGCGAAATAGAAGGGAAAGCAGGCGACACGCGAATTGCCGCCAACGCGCAGGCAGGTGGTTTAATCGGCTCAATCGGCACAAATGCCACCGGCGGCACAATAATAAACAGCACTGCCGACGGTTCGGTTAAAGGGCAGAACAACACCGGCGGTTTAATCGGGCAAGGGCGCGGTATTTGGATTGAAAACAGCCGAAACGTAAATTCAAGCGGCTCGATAATCGGAAATAATCGCGTAGGCGGTGTGGTCGGGCATATCGTGGGCGGAACCAATGATGCGGACGCAAGCACGATTATTAAAAGCGGTTATTCAGGAAACGTCAGCGGCATTGATTACGTCGGCGGAATAATAGGCGCGGCAGGTCAACCGGGCAATAACGGTCAGCACAACAACTCCGGCAACGTCAAAGGTTACACCCAAATCAAAGACAGTTACAGCGAGGGCGATATCAACGGGGCAGGGAATTACGTCGGCGGTATTGCAGGCTATCTTTCCGGCACAGCAACAAACTCAAGCGGTATTAGCGGTGGTTATTCCGCTGGCAAAATCAGCGGCGAGACTTATGTGGGCGGCGTTGTCGGCTCTGCCTACGGCACGCCAATTGAAAGGTTTCTTGTGCTAAACGCGGTTAACGGCAACAGCTACATCGGCGGTGTCGCAGGTAGCTTTGTTGGCGGCGAGAGCAGCGTTGTTGCGGCGGCAAATATTGAAGACAGCTTTTCTCACGGTGACGTGAGCGGTGAAGGTGATTATGTCGGTGGCATTGCAGGGCAAATTAACTTTTCCACAATGATTATTGACACCGGCAGTTGGGGGAATGTCAGCGGCGCTGATTATGTCGGCGGCGTGGTGGGCTACCTTCAAACGGGGAGTGATTCTCGACATTCAAGCTCCGGGGTTATTAACAATTACGCTAACGGCGACATAAGCGGTAAAGAATATGTCGGCGGCATTGTCGGCAACGCTCAAGGCAGAGCTGTAGAAAGACGCGCTCTCATTACAAACAATCACTCCACCGGAAAAATAAACGGCGCGAATTATGTCGGCGGAATTTTAGGGCTCGCCCAAACAAACGTTGTTGTTGACGAAAACTATTCTTTAAGCGACATCACGGCTCAAACCCACGTGGGCGGCATAGTGGGGAACACAATAGGCGGCTCTACAGCTAACAGAAACAGCGTTACAAATTGCTATTCTATGGGGAATGTCAGCGGCGTTGATTATATCGGCGGCGTGATAGGAAGCACCGGCACATCGCCAACCAACGGTAACGGTAACACAAATATTTCCAACAATTACGCCACCGGCAGGGTAGAGGGGCAAAATTATGTTGGCGGCATATTCGGCTTTATCAGACCCATAACAACCGGCGAAAACAATATAGCACTGAACTTCACCGTAAGAGCAACCGGGGAAAACGTTGGACGAATAGCAGGGTTCAGACAAAACACAAACACAGCCATTCTAAACGACAACTTCGCCTTTTCAGGCATTTTAACCGGCGGCGGCACAGCGTTCAGCGGTAATATCATGCTTGACGGCGAGAGCAAAACAGCGGCACAGTTAGAATATTTAAGCGGTTTTCCCGTTGGGTTTAACCTTGAGCCGTGGGTGTATGAGCAGGGCATGTTGCCCGGTTTAGGCGCGGCGGTTGAAATGCCGGAACATTTAGAGCCGGGGTTCGTCGCCGAGGTTGCCTTTAACTTTAGCGTAAACGGCGGCAACGGAGGGCTTAAAGTCACAGTAAACGGCAGAGAAATAAACAGCAGCGACTTAGTTGAGCGCGGCTCAACTGTCATAGTTACAGCAGAGCCAACCCAGGGCTACCGCGTAAAACAGTGGGCAGTAAACGACACACCACAAAACGGCAACAGTATGCGGATTTTTGTCACCAATATCAGAACACCACACACCGCAACAGTCGAGTTTGAACAATTAGGCAGCGACCAATTTATTCGCGGCGATTGTAATGGTGACGGGCTGATTAATGCAACAGATTTAAGCACGCTCAAAGCCGTTTTAACAGGACAAACGCCAAAGTCAAGCCTTACAGCGGGCAAATTAGCAGCAATGGATATAAACAAAGACGAAAAGCTTAACATAGCAGACATGACTTATTTGAAATATTATCTTGTTATGGCTGTAGGGTTTGTCAGTTGACAATTGACGAACAATTGACAATGTACAATTGACAATTGACGAACAATTGACAATGTACAATTGACAATTGACAATTGAGATAGGGAAAATCCCTACCCCTAATTGCGTGTAATTAGAATTATACGCAATTGGGGGTAGGGGTAATAGAAAGGATATGTCTAAAAACATGAGAAAGCTTAAAATTGCCGAAATATCGCCCTATTATCTTAAGGATTTTCTGATTTATATGTCAACAATAAAAGGTCGCTCTGATAACACGATTGTAAGTTATCACAGCGACTTGAAGATGTTTTTGCGCTTCTTAAAAACCGGCGAGCCGCCGGTGGCAAATGGCGGGCCGCCGGTGGCAAATATTGATTTTAATGAAATCGACATTTCTGATTTAGACGAATCGCTTGTTAAATCAGCGACTCTTAATACCGCTATGGAGTTTTTTTATTATATGAGTACCGAACGCGGCAACTCGACGAGAGCGCGCTATCGGCGTGCTGTCGCACTCAGAAAATTTTATAAGTTCTTGACTGATAACAAAATGTGGTTCACTATATCACCCATGGAAAAACTCGAACTGCCCAATACCAAAAAAACATTGCCCAAACACTTGACAATCGAACAAGCTTTAAAAATATTAAATAGTTTTAATAACTTAACCAATTCAAAAGCAGACGACATTAAGAAATCACGCGATTATTTTATTTTAACGCTGTTTCTTAATTGCGGTTTGCGGTTAAGCGAATTGGTGGGGCTTAACACCACCGACATAAAAATCTCACGCGGCGAGTCATCAGCAGCAGACTTCCCTGCCCCGACACCGGAATATACGATAAAGGTATTAGGCAAAGGCGGCAAAGAAAGAATTATTTATATGAACAACGCTTGCATAGCCGCATATGAAAAATACATAAATTTTCGTGAGCGTTTAGTGGCAGAAAACAGTAAATTAACGCACGAAAAAGCCTTGTTTTTGAGCAAACAAAACAAAAGAATTTCAAATCGCCGCGTTCAACAGGTCATCGAGGCTCTTTTGAAAGCCAACGACCTTGACAACATGGGCTTTTCAGTTCACAAATTGCGCCACACCGCCGCAACACTGATGTATCAAAACGGGGTTGACGTTCGCGCTTTGCAGGAGGTTTTAGGGCACGAAAGCCTCGACACCACCCAAATCTACACGCACGTCGCAAATGAACAAGTGAGACGCGCTATAGAGAAGAATCCGTTGAATCAGGGGTGAGTTAATTTGCCACCCCTGCAACTCGCCGTAAAAACTCCTCCTCTGTCAAAACGGGGATTTTTAAGTCGTTGGCTTTTTTAAGGTTACTGCCTGCCGCTTCGCCTGCTAACAGATAGCTTGTCTTTTTCGAGACCGCACTTGCGCAACTGCCGCCGTTTTCGATAATCAGCTCTTTTGCTTTTTCGCGGCTGAGGGTTGGCAGGGTTCCGGTTATAACGAATTTAAGCCCTTCAAAAACATTGCTCGTTTGCTTTTTAGTGTAGCTCATCGACAAACCAAGCTCTTTTAATTCGCCGATGAGTGAGACCATATGTGGCTCTCTCATTGCGTTAAAGACGTTAACCGCTAATATGCCGCCAAATTTTTCGATTTTCGTTAAATCTTCAAGTTCGGCGTTCATTATAGCATCGATTGTGCCAAATTTTTCGGCAAGAAGCGTGGCGTTACGCTCACCTATTCCTCTGATTCCCAATGCGTATATGACTTTCTCTAATGGTCTTTGCTTTGAATTTTCAATGGCGGTTAATAAATTTTCCGTTGATTTATCTTTAAAATTAGCCAATCCCAAAAGCTCTTCTTTGGTGAGGCGATATAAGTCCGCAACGGTTTTAACAAGGGCGTTTGAGACCAATAATTCGACAATTGCTTCGCCCAAGCCCTCTATGTTCATGGCGCTTCTTGATGCGAAATGTTCAATGCTCCGCAAAAGTTGGGCGGGGCAATTTATGTTTGGGCAACGTGTAACCGCCTCATCTTCACAGCGTACGGCACGGGTTTCGCAAGCCGGGCAAGATGTGGGGAGCAAAAACGGCGTTGAGTTTTCTGCATGACTTATTACGTTAACGACCTCGGGAATAATATCGCCCGCCTTTCTGACGGTAATAACATCACCCGGACGTATGTCAAGTTGAGATATTCTGTCTTGATTATGCAGTGTTGCGCGGCTGACAACGCTGCCCGAGAGCAACACCGGCTCAAACACCGCCAACGGCGTGAGAGAGCCTGTCCTTCCAACGTTTACCTCAATTTTTAAGAGTTTTGTTGTCTTTTCTTCGGGCGGATATTTAAAAGCCGCCGCCCACTTAGGAAACTTAGAGGTCGCCCCCAACTCTTCTTGTTGCGAAAAAGCATTAACCTTGACTACCGCGCCGTCAATGTCAAAGGGAAAATCAGCCCTCGTTTTGCCGATGTGTTCGATAACTTCAATCACTTCTTCAATGTTTTTGCAGTGCTTATAGCCGTCAATTACTTTAAAACCGAGTTTCTTCATAAATTCAAGCGACTCAATATGGCTGTTGACTTTATGCCCTTCTAATTGTTGTATGTTAAACACGAAAATATCAAGCCCACGACTTTTGACAATTGAACTATCTTTTTGCCTGAGGGTTCCTGCGGCGGCGTTGCGCGGATTTTTAGCTGGTTGTTCATTGTTTTCAATTTGATGTTCGGTTAGTTTTTTAAAGCTTTCATGCGACATAAAAACCTCACCACGAACTTCAATAACAGGTATGTTTTCGCTTTTTAATATTTTATGAACAGTTGGGATTTCCCGTAGGTTTTGGGTGATGTCCTCTCCCACAAAACCATCACCACGGGTAGCACCGCGGACGAATTTGCCGTTTTGATACAACAATGACACAGATAATCCGTCAACTTTGGGTTCAACCACATATTCGGGTGAGTCAACCAATTTTTTTACCCTTTTGTCAAACTCATACAGTTCTTCTGTGCTGAAAACGTCTTGCAGGCTTCCCATTTGAACGGCGTGTTGCACCTTTTGGAACAACGCACTCGCTTGCCCCCCCACCTTTTGAGTAGGAGAATCCGGTGAGACAAGCAGTGGAAATTCCTCTTCTATTTCTTTTAATTCTGCCATTAGCCTGTCGTATTCATAGTCGCTGACCGATGAATTATTCAAAACATAATACTCGTTGTTCAGCTTTTCTATAATCATGCACAGTTCGCCATGCCGTTGCACTTTGTTTATTTCAGCCATCAAATTCCTCCCAAAATAATATGAGTGTACGATTCGGGGATATTCCCCACTATTATTGTTTCCGCGACTATAAAATCATGCTCAATTAATACCGCCGACGTATAGCCGGGGATAATCGCCGAGAGTTCAACTTTAACTTTCATTATTATTCTGTGTAATGTCTGGTTCATACCCGCGGCAGAAAAATCGCTTATTAACGTTGTTTGTGCATACCCGATGGGGGTTAGGGTAACAGGGATTGAAGGCCCTCTGCCATGAAACATATAGACACCCGAAACGGTTCCCAATTGTAGCTGTATGTCGCTCTCGCCGATTTGTCGGATTGCCTCGTTTATTGCTTGATTGCTTTGGGCTTTAAGGCGGTTCATGTTCTGCATATTGCTTTCAAGTGAACGCACTTCCCCGCCCTCTCCATAACGAAGTGACACTAAATTTTCATAGTCATAAGAGTTGTCGCCCAATTCGTCTAACATCGTTTGATTGATTATTCTTGCCGCCATAACCTGACATTGATAAGAGGCGGCTTTAAGAATTATAGGGCGAATCTGCAAGTCCATAAGAATTGTTACCCCAATTAACATCATTCCCACGGCAATAATCCGCAAAGCCCATTTATTTCTCTTAGTCAATCCGACACCCCCGATGGACAATTGTCACTTGCTGTTTGCAAATGCTGTGAACGCTTTATATGCCATATATATGTCTTTTTTGGCGGTTATTTCAAAGGGCGAGTGCATTGAAAGCATTGGTACCCCTACATCTATTGTGTCAACGTTAAGGGCTGATATAAATTTAGCCACTGTTCCACCGCCACCGGTGTCTACTTTTCCAAGCATACCAGTCTGCCAACTGACATTATTTTCATCGAACAATGAACGAATATAGCCGACATATTCCGCCGACGCATCATTAGTGCCGCTTTTCCCGCGTGAGCCGGTATACTTCATCAACACCGCCCCGTGGTTTAAATAAGGGGCATTCATCTTCTCTAATACATTAGCAAAAGTGGGGTCAAATGCCGCACTTACGTCAGCCGAGATACATCTCGAGTTTAAAAGCACCGTTCTGAGTGGAACGGATTTTACCTCTGCCAACGCTTCTATAAAATGCTCAAGAAACTGTGAGTTAAGCCCTGTGTTTCCGTCACTGCCCACTTCTTCTTTGTCTGCCAATACGGTAACGACTGTTCTTGTTGGGATTCTGCAAGCCACTGTTGCCATGAGTGTAGTATAAGCGCAAACCCTGTCATCTTGCCCATACGCGCCTATCAAAGAGCGGTCAAAGCCGACATCAGTTGCTTTAAAAGCAGGGACTGCCTCTAACTCTGCTGAGCGAAAGTCGCTCTCGACAATACCATATTTTTCAAACAAAACGTTCATGATGTTCAGTTTCACCAAATCGCTTTCTTTGGTTCTCTCTCCACTTCTGAACGGCATAGAACCGATAAGTAGGTTCAATTCTTCGCCTTTAACCAAGTCGGCAGAAGGGCGTTTATACTGCTGTTGCGCTAAATGCGGCAACAAGTCGGTAATCACAAACACGGGGTCGTCTTCACTCTCGCCGATGTTCACCTTAACAATCGTACCATCGGCTTTGACAATAACGCCGTGAAGAGCAAGCGGCACGGTAGTCCACTGATATTTTTTTATTCCACCGTAATAATGTGTTTTAAACAGAGCAAGCTCGGCATCTTCATAAAGCGGATTTTGCTTTAAGTCAATGCGCGGAGAATCAATGTGTGAAGCTAAGATGTTAACGCCTTTGTCAAGCCCTTCTTTGCCGATTATAGCCGCAACTAACGCCTTTCCCCTGTTAAGATAAAACAGTTTATCGCCGGTTGTATAACGCTTACCCTCTCTAAATTCTGTGAACCCTTCCCTTCTCAAAATGGTAACAGCATAGTCAACCACTTCTCGTTCAGTTTTTGATAAATCAAGAAACTTTTTGTATTTTTCACAGAACTTAACCGCTTTTCTAATGTCGCCGGTAGGCATGCTGTGCCCTAAGTTTTCTCTATTTAAGAAAAGCTTTTCTTTCAACTCTTTGATTTTTACGTTTTCTATATTGTTTTTATTTTCTTTACCTGACATTTTTATTCCTCCTTGTTTGCATAAGTTTTAATATAGGTATTATATGCTTTGTTTACTTTATCGACATAGTGTGCTGTATCTGATGCCGCTTCGGGGATTTTGTCTAATTTTATTCCGTCTTTTGAAAACTCGGGGTTTGCAAGCCACGAATCAACGCTTGAAGGGCCCGCGTGATAGGCGCATAGCGCAAGCTGTAAATCGCCGTAGAAATAATTCAGCAGATACCTTATATAATAAGCCCCGTATTCGATATTTTTATCCGGCTCATACATGTCAGAAAATTTAGCTTCGCTATCGCTCTTTCTGAATTTAATCCAATCAAAGGTATCTTCCATAATCTGCATTAAACCGCGTGCGCCGACATTAGACTCGGCGTTTGCTCTGAAACTGCTCTCTTCATTTATAACCGCATAAATTAAATACTTGTCTAAATTTTGCTCATTTGCGTTAAACTCAACAAGCTCAGTGAATTTTAACGGGTAGCTCATAATTCTGTACTGCATTTCAAGGTAAACGTAGGCAACCTTTAAAACCACTGAAATAATAACGATTATTGACATTACTAACAAAAAAACTGCAATTTTCGTTCGCTTTTTCGCGCGTCTGCGTACTCTCATATTATTTTCGCTATCAACTTTCTTACCTCACTTTTAAAACTCTCAGGCTCTGAATTATTCTCGATTACGAAACTTGAATGTTCGCGGAAAAAATCTTTGCTTTTTTGTGTTGACAGTCGTTTTTTGGCTTCAACTTGCGAAATGTTGTCTCTCTTCATAATTCTTTCGAGAGCAAGTTGTTCGTCTGAAACGACACTTATTATAATATCGCATAGGTCGTGCACTCCGCTCTCAAAGAGTGTGGGGGCATCTAATAATACATTTTTCTTGGTTTGTGCTGCCCTGCAAGCTGTAATTTTTATCAGCTTATAGATAATATATGGAAAAATGATTTTTTCATACCCACGTTTTAAATCAGCATCGCCGAATATAAGCCGTCCGATTTCAACTCTGTTTAATTTGCCGTTTTTCACAACCGAATCGCCGAAATATTCGACAATTTCACTAAAACATTTAGTCCCCGGCGCAAGTGTCTCAAGCGCGAGTTCATCACAATTTACCACCTGAAAATCAGGGTACGCAGAAAACATATTGCACGCCGTTGTTTTACCTGCACCCGATATTCCGGTGATGCCGACAATCATATTACAAGACATTCCATCACTCCAAATATACTGTTTTTTCTGCCGCTTTCTGCAATCTGTTGAAAACAGCAAGCCCGATTCCGTGTTTTTCGGGGGAATGTACAAATACGCGTTTAGCCCCCGCTGTGTCACATTCTCTCAACTTTGAGAACAAATTCCGCGCCTGTTCAACAGGGGTTCCCCCGTATGTTAAAATTAAGTCACCGCTTTGGTATTCTCTATGGCAATAGGCTTTAAATTTTTGGCTGTCATCTGTCACGACAAGGAACACCTTTGCGTTTGGTGAATAATGTTTATACTTTTGCCCGGGTGAAATGGGTTTTTCGTTGCTTGAAAACTCCCCGTTTGTAATAATTGCGTGGGCTGACAATTCTTCTTGCGTGATTGCGCCCGGGCGCAAAATGCTAATTCTCTCACCCTCTAAAGGCAACACAACCGTGCTTTCAACGCCGTGTAAGCAGTCGCCACCGTCAATTATGAGAGGAATTTTCCCTTTTAAATCGTCATAAACATGAGCGGCTTTTGTCGGGCTGGGTGAGCCTGACAAATTCGCCGACGGTGCCGCCAAGGGAAAAGCGCATTTTTCAATCAGCTTGACTGCAATTTCGTTGCAGGGAAAACGCACAGCAACACTGTCTAAATCGGCGGTTGTTCCTTGTGGAACTTTTTTTGATTTCGGCAAAATTAAGGTGAGCGGCCCCGGCCAAAAACGTTCAGCTAAAACCAACGCTATATGAGGTATACGGCGCGCCAATAACCCTAACATATCCATGTTTGAAATATGGGTTATGAGGGGATTGTCTGGTGGGCGATTTTTAACCTCGAAAATTTTTCTCACCGCTTTCTCTGAAAAAGCGTTCGCCGCAAGACCGTAGACGGTTTCGGTAGGTATTGCCGTTAAACCGTCGTTCTTTAAAATGTCGCACGCCATTTCAAGCGCATCGTCGTTTGGTAACAAGATTTTCGTCATATTGATGAACTATCGGCAAGTTTCGCCGCCTGGTCTGCAATTCGCAAAGCATCGAACACCTCATCGCAGTCGCCATTTAAAATAGACTCTAATTTATAAAGAGTAAGCCCGATTCTGTGGTCGGTCATTCTGCCTTGCGGATAGTTATAGGTGCGAATACGTTCAGAGCGGTCGCCTGTGCCAACCTGAATTTTGCGCTCGGCGGCAATTTTATTGGCTTGCTCACTGATTTTGGCCTCATAGAGCTTGCTGTAAAGCATTTTCTTCGCCTTCTCTTTGTTCTTGTGTTGGCTTCTTTCTTCTTGACATTCCACAACTAAACCTGTTGGATGATGAATTATGCGTATTGCCGATTCGGTTTTGTTGATGTGCTGACCGCCCGCGCCACTTGCTCTGAAAGTCTGAAACTCTAAATCGGCAGGGTTAATGTCAACATCAACTTCTTCAACTTCGGGAAGCACTGCAACCGTGATGGTGGAGGTATGAACCCTGCCTTGAGACTCGGTTTCGGGAACACGCTGAACACGATGAACACCGCTCTCATATTTCATTTTGGCATAAGCCCCCTCCCCTTCTATCGAGAAACTGACTTCTTTATAGCCGCCAAGTTCGGTGGGATTCGCGCTGACTAATTCGGTCTTCCAGTTTTTGAGTTGTGCGTACATGCTGTACATTCGATAAAGTGAGTTGGCAAAAAGAGCCGCTTCATCGCCGCCCGCGCCACCTCTTATTTCAATGATTACATTTCTGTCATCGTCGGGGTCACGCGGAAGTAACAGCACTTTTAGCTCGTCTTTATATTGCTCCATATTCTTTTTAGCATCGTCGTGTTGAAGCTGTGCCATTTCTTTAAATTCAACATCGGAGACATTGTCGCTCAACAATCCCAAAGCTTCATTAAAATCACTTTCCGCTTTTTTATATTCGCGATATTTCTCAATCAGCGGAGTCATGGCTTTGTGCTCTTTCATAAGCGCGCGATATTTTTCTTGATTGCTAATCACTTCAATGTCGGTCAGCATAAGGTTAAGCTCTTCATATCTCTTCTCTGCTGATTTAAGTTTGTCAAGCATTTCTTATGACCATGCCGCCCCACCTTGCATAAAATTTGCGGAATGGCGGTACCTTTCATTGATTATTTTCAGGGGAAAAACGGGCGAAGAAACATTTAACTCTCCGCCCGTTTTACAGAGTATTATCCTAATCTTTTTTCAAGTTGTTCGAGTTCATTGGCGAGTTCTTGTGGTAATTTGTCGCCGTAACTCTTATAGTTTTCTTTGATTGACGCAATCTCGGCTTTCCAGGCATCTTTGTCTATTTCTAAAAGTGTTTCCATGTCTGTGGCGGTTATGCCGTCAAGCCCTTCAATATCAATTGCATCGGCTGTCGGAAGGTTTCCGATTGGAGTTTCAACGGCTTTTCCGTCTCCTGAGAGTCTTTCGACAATCCATTTGAGAACACGGCTGTTTTCACCATAACCGGGCCAAATAAACTCGTCTTTTTCATTTTTGCGGAACCAGTTGACAAAATAAATTTTCGGGAGTTTAGAAGCATCGGTTTTAGTCCCCATTTTAATCCAGTGTTTCAGATAGTCGCCCATGTGATAGCCCATAAACGGCAACATCGCAAACGGGTCTCTTCTGACTTGTCCGACTTTATCAGTTATATCGGCAGTGGTAATTTCAGAACCCATAATTGAGCCTAAGAAAACGCCGTGATTCCAGTTAGTGCTTTCGTTAACCAAAGGAATAGTGGTTTTGCGACGTCCTCCCACAAGAATGGCCGAAATAGGAACGCCTGCAGGGTCTTCCCACTCGGGGGCGATAACCGGACATTGTGCCGCAGGAACCGTAAAGCGCGCATTGGCGTGTGCCGCAGGCTCTTTTGAGTCGGGAGTCCAGTCGTTACCCTTCCAGTCTATAAGGTGAGCAGGAGCAGGCATTCCGCTATTTTCCCACCAAAGGTCGCCATCATCGGTAAGCCCGGCATTAGTGAATATTGTGTTGGTTTGAATTTGTTTCATCGCGTTCGGATTGGATTTTTCAGACGTTCCGGGAATTACGCCGAAAAAGCCCGCTTCGGGGTTAATGGCATAAAGTCTGCCGTCATCACCGAATTTCATCCATGCAATGTCATCCCCTATTGTTTCAGCCTTCCAGCCCGGGAAAGACGGTTGTAACATAGCTAAGTTAGTTTTTCCGCAAGCACTCGGGAACGCGCCCGCGATATAATAAACTTTTCCTTCGGGGTTTGTCAGCTTTAAGATAAGCATATGTTCAGCCAACCAGCCTTCGTCACGTGCTTGAACGCCGGCAATTCTCAAAGCAAAGCATTTTTTGCCGAGAAGAGCGTTTCCGCCGTAACCTGAGCCAATCGACCAAATCATCCTTTCTTCAGGGAAGTGGCTGATGTATTTTTCGTCAACATTAGGGATACATGGCCATTCGGTGTCTTTTTGTCCTTCAGCAAGCGGTTTGCCCACTGAATGAAGACATCTTACAAATTCGCCGTTTTCGCCCAAGGCATCTAACACAGCCGTACCGATTCTTGTCATAATCTTCATGTTAAAGACGACATAAGGGCTGTCGGTAATTTCAACCCCGATTTTCGCAATGTGCGAGCCTATAGGGCCCATTGAGAAAGGAATCACGTACATAGTTCTCCCTTTCATACAGCCGTCATAAAGTGCTGTCATGGTTTTTTTCAGCTCGTCGGGGTTAATCCAGTTGTTAGTCGGGCCGGCATCCTCTTTGTTTTTGCAAGCGATGAAGGTTCTCTTCTCGGCGCGCGCAACATCAGAGGGGTGACTTCTGAAAAGATAACACCCGGGGCGTTTTTCTTGGTTGAGCTGAGTACCCAACCCTGCATCAACCATGGTGTTAATCATGGTTTGATATTCTTCTTGAGAACCGTTAGTCCAGTAGACGCTGTCGGGTTTACAAAGAGCTCTCACTTCTTCAACCCAGTCGAGTAATTTTTGGTTTTTAGTTATAGCTGCCATTAATTTTAGTCCTTTCATAAATTAATAAATAACGGCGGCGTGTTATGTCTGCCGGGTTATCAATATAAATTATACCAAAAAATGAAAACTATGTCAAGAAAAAGTTTTTTGAGATTTTTTTAGGTTTTTTTGTTAAAGGGTTGAAATTAATTTGAAAATGCAGTATAATTTAAGATATAACTTACAAATGTGTTTGAGAAAGAGCGAGAGGTGGTAAATTATGCTGCAAGCGTATGACGGATATTGGAATAATGACGGCATTTTTCCAATTGGCGCACCGCAAAAGATAGTCGGATATCGCAAAGTTGTTATAACCGTGCTTGAAGAACGCGAAGAATCTACAAAAGAGAAAGCCTTAAGTATTGAAGAACAAAAAGCGTTTTGGGCTGAGTTTGAACGTTTATCGGAAGAATCGGCGCATGAAGAATTACACCATAAAAATTTCGAGCGCGCAAAAACTAACAGAGAATTGCTCATTTTTTCTGAGGAAAGGTGACGTGTAGTTATGGTATATGCAATTGATACAAATGTTATTGTAGAGATTTTAAATCGAAACAAGCTTGTTTGTTCGCGCCTCGACGGTTCGTTGAAACGCGGTGATAGGTTAGTTGTTCCTGTTATTTCTGATTATGAAATATGGCGTGGATTTTACCACAAATCCACTGACCCCCCCTACATTTAACACTCACTATATTTATTGGAGGATTTTGGCAATGAAAAAGAGGATTTTATCGGTATTTTTAGCAATGGCAATTTCAATCGGTTTCATTTCGGGTGGAATGTTAACTGCAAGCGCGGCGACCTCGGGCGATGGCTGGTCGTTGGACGATAACGGTTTACTTATTATCAGCAGCGATTCGGCTATGCCGGGGTTTAAAAATACAGTTTGCATTTCGGGGCAACCGGATTTAATAATTGATGTCATTATTGAGGAAGGTGTAACATTTATTGGTGACAGCGCGTTTGTAGAGTGCAAAAATCTAAAATCCATAATAATCCCCAATACTGTTAAAAGCATAAATAACGCCGCGTTTGCCGGTTGCGAAGGACTGACTTCTATAATAATACCTGACAGTGTAATCTCTATTTCTATTGATGCGTTTTTTCGCTCAGGTTTAACCTCTGTAACAATTCCGAAAAGCGTTATGTGGATAGGTCCTTTTGCTTTTGCTTACTCTAAAAATATGACGGAGGTGACTTTCCTGTCAAGCACCCCGCCCGAGCTTTACAATTTTGTTTTTGGCAACTGTGATTCCCTAAGCACAATAAACGTTCCCGTTGGCTCGTTGGCGGCGTATCAGGCGATTGAACATTTGGGAGAGTTTAATATTGTAGAATTCGAGCCACCTGTTATCGGTGACTGTAATCGTGACGACAAAATAAATATAGCTGATTTAACTTATCTCAAACGGGTTGTGGTGGGATATATGCCGGAAATTTTCATAAACCGCCCCGAATGTTGGTTGACAGATGAAACAAAAAGAACTCAAAAACCCGAAGCACGAGACTTAACACAGCTTAAAGATTTTCTTACAGGGAAAATTAGTAGCTTGTGATGACAGTTGACAGTGGACAATTGAGAGTTGACAGTTGTGGTGTCGCCTTGCGGCGACGGATTGTAGGGGACGGGCTTGCCCGCCCCGAATGAACACCGAAAATTATACACCGCCCGACACTTTTGTGTCGGGCGGTGTTTTAAAAACAAAAATTCATTCTACCAAAATCGGATTAAAGCTTTCCACCCACGGCAGTCCCCATTTATTAAGCGCGTCCATGAACGGGTCTGGGTCGAATTCTTCGATGTTATACACGCCGGGTTTTTTCCAAGTGCCGTTCATAATCATCATCGTGCCAATCATTGCCGGAACGCCGGTGGTGTATGAAATAGCCTGTGAGCCGACTTCTTTATAACACTCTTGATGGTCGCAGATATTATAAACGTAATAGTCTAACGGCTTGCCGTCTTTAACGCCGCTCATAATGCAACCTATATTGGTTTTGCCTTTGGTGCGTTGCCCTAATGATGCGGGGTCTGGTAACACAGCCTTTAGAAATTGGAGCGGTATAATTTCTCTACCCTCGTACATGAGCGGCTCGATAGAAGTCATTCCGACATTTTCAAGACATTTCAAATGGGTGAGATAGCTCTGCCCGAAAGTCATAAAAAACCTTACGCGCTTTATGCCTTTTATGTTTTGGGCGAGAGATTCAAGCTCTTCGTGGTATAACAAATACATGTCTTTTTCGCCCACGCCGTCAAAGTTGTAAGTCCGCCTTATTTCCATTGGCTTGGTTTCAATCCAGTTTCCGTTTTCCCAATATCTGCCGTTCGCGCTTACCTCGCGGATATTAATTTCGGGATTAAAATTAGTCGCAAACGGGTAGCCGTGGTCGCCGCCGTTACAATCGAGAATGTCAATATAGTGGATTTCATCAAAATAATGTTTCATGGCGTAAGCGCAAAACACCCCGGTAACGCCGGGGTCAAACCCACTGCCGAGCAGGGCGGTTAGCCCCTTCATTTCAAAACGTTCGCGATATGACCACTGCCATTTATATTCAAATTTAGCCTCGTCAGGCGGCTCATAATTGGCGGTATCAACATAATGCACACCCGCTTCAAGGCAGGCATCCATTATAGTCAAGTCTTGATAAGGCAACGCCAAATTAAGCACAACGCAAGGTCTGAACTCATTGAACAGTCTAACCAATTCAGGAACATTGTCGGCATCAACCTGCGCTGTATGAATTTTTGTTTTTGTATTGTCTAACCGTGTTTTTATCGCATCGCATTTGGATTTAGTGCGGCTCGCGAGCATAATTTCGCTGAAGACATCGCTGTTTTGACAGCATTTCGCGGCGGCAACAGAAGCAACCCCACCCGCGCCAATAATTAAGCATTTTCCCATTTTTTTGTTTCCTTATATATTTTTTTGATTCAAACAATAATATTATTATACGAATTATCCATTCTTTTATTTTTTACAACAGTATTGATTAAAGATAAAATTCCTTTCTTATCCTTTTTTTGGTATTTATTGTATTCCTTCGAGATAAGGTAAAGTATTACATTTAACTCAAATATAGTGAAATCATTTTTTTCATCATCGCTTAAAGAGTACCAAAAATCTATTATTTTATCCTTGTTATTTTGTATACGCACATCTAAATCATATCCGGATATATCTATTGGTTCGTTTGACAGGATAGATTGAAATTCCATTTCGCCATATTTATTTCTTTTTTGCACTTTTGTTTGAACGGAATGATTATTACCTTCAACAGGTTCAATTAAATTTAAAAAATGATTTAAAATATAATTGAATATCCTTTCATCATTTGTTAGTCCTAAAGAGGAACTAATATTTTTATATTTTTTAGTAACTTGTATAGCCGCTTTTACTTTATCCAATATTATCAACCCCCATATTGCCTTCTTCTAAATATTTGAGTCTATTTAGAAATTCTTTGGCAAGATTAACATATTCATAATTACTTGCTTCAGAACCCTCTCCCGCTTTTTCCGAAACATCTTTTAAATCTTTTATTTCTCTTTCAAATAAGTATCCTATAGACTTTATCGCAGTTCTGTATTTTTTAGTATTTGTATTTCCTTTGCGCATTGTTTCAAAAATACCTATTAATTGAGGTTCATTGCCAAAAAGCAGAGATAATATATCAGCGCAATCACTATTTTTGCAATAATTCTCATAAATTTTTTTAACTACAGATATATAATGCTTAACACCTTTTGAACTCAATGGGTCCATAATAGTGGGTATAATATAATAATCAGAATACAAGAAAGCACTTTGGGTTATTAAATTATTACTTGGAGGACAATCGAAGAAAATGAAATCATATTCCTCATCAAAATTGTTTCCCACGATAAAATCCCGTAAAATTAATAAGTTGTCTGTACTCTTACCTATGTCCATACTGATTTTATCTAACCCACCGTATGGCGAAAACAAGCTATTAGGAATAAAACTAATACCATTCGCTCTTTTAACAATTTTTTTACTGCTTAATACAAAATTAGTGATACCGGTCTTTTTAGCTTGCATATATACCATGTAAATATAATTTAATGTCTCGCACTTTTCAATTTCATCAAGTTGTTTGCCATACGCCGTCATACACACATCACTTAAAGATGATTGTGGGTCAAGGTCAACGAGAAGCACCTTCTGTTCAAATTTTTTTGCTAATTCAACAGCAACATTGTATGTGCTCGTTGTCTTTCCCACGCCGCCTTTATAGTTGCCCCAAAACACAGATTTCATAACACCCTCCAAAAAAACTAATAAATAGATTATAGCATAAATTTCCATAAAGCGCAAGCGGTTTTGACTAAAAGTCAATAAAAAATCACCGCAAGCTCAATATCAACTCCCTCACAACCTTACACGCTAATGCGGTTGATGCTCCTGTGTTGTCATAGGGCGGTGATAATTCGCAAATATCCGCGCCTACTATGTTCAACTGTGAGACTTGTTCTATTGCGTTTAGCAATTCGTTAAACGAAATCCCGCCCGCTTCGGGTGTTCCGGTTGCGGGAAAGACTCCTGTATCTAACACATCAAGGTCAATGGTGAGGTATACGGGCTTGTCTTTTAATTTTTTTATAATATTTGGGATTGTCTTTACGGTGAATTTTTCGGTGTAGACATGATTTTCGCCCCATCTAAACTCCTCACGCTCACCGGAACGTATGCCGAACTGAAAAACCCCTTCATCCCCGATTAAATCATAACAACGCCGCATTACCGTAGCATGAGAGAGTCTCTGCCCTAAATACTCATCACGCAAATCGGCGTGCGCATCAAAATGAACAATGTTCACCTGCGGAAACTTTTCATGCACCGCCCTGAACGCGCCTAACGTAACCAAATGCTCACCGCCGAGCATGAGCGGAATTTTCTCGGCAGCTAAAACCGACTTAGTGTAATCACAGACCATGTCTAATACCGGAACAGGGTCGCCGAACGGCAGTTCTAAATCGCCGCCGTCATGTATTTTAAAATCGGATAAATCTTTATCCAAATAAGGGCTGTATGTTTCCATGCCGTAAGATTCGGCGCGAATGGCTCTTCCCGCAAACCGCGCACCGGGACGGTTAGAAGTCGTTCCGTCATACGGCGCACCGAAAATGACTATATTAGCGGCGGCAAAACTACTCTCACAACTTATAAATTTCATGCCAAGACATTCCCCCTTTTTCAAATTATTAGAAAATTAATACCGAATGCCAGTCGGGCGGAAAGCCGTAGGCTGAAGGCTCTAAGACATCGGCGTAATTGTCAAAATGTTTCTTCAGCTTGTCAACGATTACCGTGTTCCAAACTTCTCGTCGCTTGTGGAGTTGTTTCATTATAAATATATAGCTGAACAGCGAGTTGTCAAGCTCACGCTGAATGGTCGATTTGGGTGCAAGATGAAACGCGTTGTCGTAAAGTCGATTATAATGGGCGCAACGGTTGCGAAGCTCTGCCAAACGTTCCAACCAAGAGTTAAGATGTTTTACATTTATGGGAATGTCTGAGAACCCCTCTTTCACAATAGCGGCTTTGTCCTCGGGCTTTAGGTCTAAGTAAAAGCGTTTGAGCATACCGAAGCTGAAAAATTCAACTATGGTCCAAACAGGAAACTCTCCCTTATATTTCCCCTTATGGTGGACAACCATGCTACTCGCGCTGTTGGTTTCGATTAAGCGATTTAGATTTGCGATAAACTGCGCCCTTCTGTGTCCGCGGTCAAAAGAGTCGGGGTTTTTATAGCCGAGGGCTCCGTATTTAAGCGCGTGATAGTTAGAGCAAAGTGCGCGTATATTTATTTCAATCTCTTCTAAGCCAATCAGCAAGGTATTTCGCATTTCACGGTCAAAGTCATAGATTCTCAACACCTTTTCAAATGTTGTGCCTTCGCGATAGCGCGTTTTGTCCGGCATAAAGAAGGGGGTGAAATAATGCGCCAATCTATAATAGTTCACCGCCTCTAAAACTTGTCGCGCACGGCTCATATCCTCAACCACACAACCGCGCTCAAGAAGTTTTTCTAATTGTTCGTCTATAGTAGCAGGTTGTTTTACCATGATGAAATTCACCTCACGTTCATCTTTTCGCCGGCTTTTTCTCTGCTTCTTTGATTGCTTGAGCGACACATTCGGCATAGAGTGTCATAGATGTCTGCCCACCCATATGAACCATGTCGGGGGCGAGAACATGGGCTTGTGGGGCGATTAGCGCGCTCCAGTCGGCTATGGTGATAAAATCGTAACGTCGCGGTAAATCGCGCATCCACTCTGCCTTTCTTCTCGTCCATGTTGAGTTTTCGTTTGCGCGCCCGTCAAAAGGTGTTACGAAAATAATCCGATGCCCCGGTTTAATGCCGTCAATTATTTGGGTGAATAGAGCCTCATAATTATTATGCCCGTTTGTCCCGAGAGCAACCACGACATATTCTCTCAACAGCCCTTTTTCCTGCAACTCAAAAATCATGTCTCTGCCTGTGTTTATTGTCCGTGATACCGCGCCGTCATAAAAACTGTTGGGGATTATGCTTTCTAATGTCGATTTAGCCCCCAAAGAAGTTGAGTCCCCCACAATCGTAACGCCCGACAAAACGGCAGGCGGCTCTTTCACCGTGACTATGCACCTGAGCGTGTTTGTGCTTGTGACGGCGGTTATTATGGCTGCGCCGGGGGCTTTTGCGGCGACTCTTCCCAATCGGCTCACTGCGGCAACTGTGGTGTTGCTCGAACGCCATGTTACCGGGCCGCCTGAGCGGTTGATGATTTTAAGCTGATGAATTTCGCCAACTGTGAGGGTTATTCTCTTAACCGGCGTGACAGCTGAACCCAAGGCAACAGTTTCCCCCGCGAACAAACCGAAAAATATGAGCAAAGACATTCCGACAGACAAAATATATTTTAAGTATTTCAAAGCTTCACCCCTAATTATTGATGTATTAACACATATATTATAATATAAATTTAAAATTTTGTCAAGACTTATAAAAATTTTTAAACAACGCTTGACATTTTTGTGAAAAGATTGTAAAATATAATTATGTATCTAAAAACCAATCAGTTGAGAGGTATAGTTTATGAATGTTGCAAAAATTGTTATTGCCACGGCTTTGGTTTTGTCTTTTTGTGTCGGAACGGGTTGTTCTGACGAGAGCCTACATAATCCTGCGGTGACTGAAATTGATGTTGAAACGCCGGAATTGCCTTCGGAAGAGGTTGATAATGTTGATGACGAAGAATTAACAATCAGCTGGAAGGTTTTGCTCCACACCGAAAATCCTCCGTCAGAACTTGTGATGGAGCGGCTTTCAGAAATTGTTGGGGCGAAACTCGAAACCGAATGGTATTACAACAGCGAAAAGGATGAGTTTGTGAACGAAGCGTTAGCCTCAAGACGGCTTGGTGATGTTATGTACATTCCCCAATTCGCCAACAATTCGTTTATAGTCGATGTGGTAAAAGACAAACTCTTTTGGGACGTAGAGCCTTATCTCGAAGATTTTGAGAATTTAAGCAAAATCTCACAAGGCAGGTTAGAATCGTCTAAACTTGAGGGTACGCTCTACGGCGTTCCGCATGAGCGACCGTATGCACGCTATGGGTTGCTCATCAGAAAAGACTGGTTAGACAATTTAGGGTTAGAGCCGCCGCAGACATTTGACGATGTTATGGCATTAGCGCGCGCGTTCACCGAAGAAGACCCCGATGGCAACGGCATTGACGATACCGTGGGTTTGGTTGAGCGAAGCGAGTCGTTCAATTTAAGTTTCAGGGTAATCGCAGGCTATTTCGGCGCGCCGAACTTCTTTGAAATTGACAACGGAAAGACTCGTTCGGTATTTGAACATGAGGGTTTCTTTAATGCCGCCACTAAAATGCGTGAGTTGTATGCAAGCGGTTATCTAAACCGCGATTGGTTCTCGTTAGACAAAGACTCGTGGCGTGAAATGGTGGCAGGCGGTGAGGGTGGAATGGCTTTCCTCACCATGTCCGACACGCGGTTTTTTAACAATGTCGCTATTGAATTAGGTTACCCCGAACCCGGACCGGGGTGGGTTTTGGTTAACGACATAACGGTTGACCGGGTTCCGCGCCGTTCTATTTCAGACACTGAGAACGGTGTCGCGGGGTTTTTCGCGATTCCCACGGACATTCCCAAAGAAAGAATGCTTAAGGTTTTAGGCTTTCTCGACCGCCTTTACGGTGAAGAGGCGTTTGTTTTGATGTCTTACGGAATAGAGGGGTTGCACTTTGAACTCACCCCCGAAGGAAGATACAAAACGCTTGACGAGGAGAAGTATACAAACGAGGTCTTGCCGTTGTCACTTTCACGCCCGACGGATTTATTGTTCCATCGTTTTCCTTCTGACAATGAGTTTGACCGTATGGCATTTGACTTATTCCACTCTAACGAGCCGTTCGCGGTTTTGAACCCTTGCCAATCGCTTAACTCAGAGACCTTCAAAAGCGACTGGAGCAGAATTTCAGATATAATGCAAATGGCATATGCAAATTATGTCATGGGGGGGATAGAACTCGATGAGTTCAAAGCCGAACGCGACAGATGGCTTGAAGAAGGCGGACGGGAAATTATGGAAGAATATGACGAACAGTTGACAATTGACAATTGACAGTTGACAATTGTTGTGTCCGCTTTCGCGGACGGGTTTTATAAGGAGGAAATATGAGAAATTTAGTGTTTATTTTAGTTTTCGTGCTTGTGACGGGTTGCGTGGTTCAGCCGGAGGTGGTGCCGCCTGTTGTTGATGAAGTTGTGCAAGAGCAGGTTGAAACTGTTGAGCCTGAGTCAATCAGTTGGCTTAGTTGGCTTCATACTGAGTTTTCGCCTTCTGATGATGTTATTGATGCGCTTAGTGAAATTGTCGGCGAACAGCTTGAATTAAACTGGCAGCCTAACGCCGAACGCAATGAAATTCTTACAAGTGCGATTGGCTCAAGAAGCTTAGGCGACCTTGTCAGCCTTATGCAGTTTGCACACAATACGGTTATTCGTCAAGCTATAGACGATGGGCTTTTTTGGGACATAGAGCCGTTTCTTGACGACTACCCGAATTTAGCGCAGATTGACAAAGACAGGCTCGAAGGCTCGCGGGTAAACGGCAAATTATACGGAATCCCATTCCAAAAACCATATGCACGCTATGGGCTACTTATCCGAAAAGATTGGTTGGATAACTTAGGGCTTGAACCACCCAAAACATTTGATGATGTTATGGAATTAGCAAGAGCGTTTACCGAAGACGACCCCGATGGCAACGGCATTGACGACACAGTAGGCTTGGTAGAACGCGATGGGGCTTTCAGCTCAAGCTTCAGAAATATTACAGGCTATTTCGGTGCGCCGAACTATTTCAGCATAAACGAACAAGGGCAGGTAATTTCTGCTTATCAACACGATGGTTTCTTCACGGCGGCTGAAAAAATGCGTGAGCTTTATTCAAACGGTTATGTTAATCAAGATTGGGTAACCTTAGATAAAGACTCTCAAATAGAATATGTCATAAACGGAAAAGGCGGTATGGTCTTTATGGTCTTGACCGATGCCAGAATTTACAACATCGTAGCTATTTTGGCGGACGAACCCGACCCGGGTTGGGTTCTTGTGGGCGACATAGAAGTAGAGGGCATCGGAAGGCGGGTGATTTCCGACACCAACAACGGCATAGGTGGGCTGTTGGCAATTCCAACCACGGTGAGCGAAGAGCGGTTGCCGCGAGTGTTGAGTGTGCTTGATAAACTCAGTTCTAAAGAGGCGTTTGTGACTATGTCTTACGGCATTGAAGGCGTGCATTATGAAATCACAGACAGCGGCATATACAAAACGCTTGATGAAGAAGCGCACGGGCGTTACGTCCACCCCATGCACTCATCGCGCCCGAACGAATTGTGGATGTATGAAATGCCAACTGAAAACGAGCTTGATGCGCAGGCGATTGAGTGGTTCCGCGAAAACGAAAAATATGTCGTGCTTAACGATTGTCAAACACTTCATTCGCAAACGCATTTTGACGAGTGGGGGCTTTTATTCCCAATCATGCACGGCGCGTATGCCAAATATGTTTTAGGGGAAATTAATTTAAACGAATTTTTAGCCGAACGCGACAGATGGCTTGAAGAAGGCGGTCAACGAATGATTGACGAATATGAAGCGGATTATGCCGCCCAATAAATATGATAAACATATACGGGCTGACTATAGAAAATTTAGAGAATTATTTTTCAAGTTTGGGTGAAAATAAGGCGAAAGCAAAAATCGTTTATAACGCAATATACAAAGAGCGAATAAACGATTTTTGTGAGCTTAGTTTAAGCACACGCGTGATTGACAGGCTGAATTGTGATTTTGAAAAACTTTCGTGCGGCTTGAAATTTATACGGCATGAAAACAGCGTTGAAGCAGCAAAACTGCTTTTCGGTTTAGATGACGGCAATATGGTAGAATCGGTTTTAATGCGCCATGATTACGGGAACAGCCTGTGCGTTTCAACTCAGGTGGGCTGTAACATGGGGTGTGCTTTTTGTGAGAGCGGCCCGCCGACTAAAAAAGGAAGAGCGAGAAACCTAAAACCCCACGAAATCGTGTTGCAGATTTTAAAAACCGAAGCGGCACTCTCAGAGAAGGTCAGCCGTGTTACACTCATGGGGATAGGAGAGCCGTTAGACAATTTTGACAACGTAATGGACTTCATAGATATAATTGGGGAAAGTCAAGGTTTAAGTTTTGCTCCGCGGCATATCACAATATCCACCTGTGGGTTAGTTGAGCGGATTGAGCAATTAGCCCAAATAAAAACCCACAACAACTTAGCAATAAGCCTTAACGCCCCCACAGACGAACTCAGAAACGCAATCATGCCAATCAACAAGACTCATGGTATAAAAGAGCTTATAAGGGCAACTAAAGCATATTCCGACAAAAAGAATAAAAAAACAACCATTGAATATATAATGTTAGAAGGCTTCAATGATTCTAACGAGTGTGCGCACGCGCTTTGCCGCCTTTTAGACGGCATAAAGTGTTATGTGAATTTGATACCTTATAATCAAACCGCCTTGGGTTTTAAAAGAAGCTCACCTGAAACAATTGCGCAGTTTCAAAAAATACTATCTCAAAACGGAATAAAAACAACCATACGCAGAGAGTTTGGCAAAGATATTAAGGCTGCGTGTGGGCAATTAAGAGCTAAGAATGGAGGAATTTTATGAATAAATGTCCTAAATGTGATTATAGTGTGCCTTCGGGGGCGCGCTATTGCCCGTCTTGCGGGTGTAATGTGACGAACCCTAATGATTTTAACGATAAAATCAATGAGTTTGGGGATAAGCTAAAGTCGTTAAACGAGACCGATGACTTTTCTTACAGATTTACAGATGATGATATAAGAACGTCAAAAAACGTGGCTGCGTTGTCTTATTTGGGGATTTTGGTTTTAATCCCACTGCTCACCATGCCGGATTCTAAATTCGCAAAATTTCACGTTAATCAAGGGTTAATTCTTTGCATAGCGCACGCCGCCGCCCTGTTTTTGAACTTTCTTCTGGGCTTTGTTTTTATCATAGGCTGGTTAGTCATGTCAGTCATCGGAATTGCACTGTTCACCCTTGTAGTCTTAGGTCTAATCAACGCCTTCACGGGAAAAGCAAAAGAACTGCCGGTTATCGGTGGGTTTAGAATAATTGACAGTTGAGAGTTGACAATTGACAGTCAATAGTGTATAATAAATAAAAAAAGAGTTAGGAATTTTAAAATGACTAAGAAAATTATTGCTTTAGCTATGACAATTTTTGTTTTTGCGGTTGGGTGTTCTGAATCCGAAACCGTGATTTCAAGCCCACATACGGCGGCTGTCGTATACACTCCGGAAGTCGTTTCCGATACACAGAGCGTTTCAGAGAGTGTTTCAAACACTCAAACCACCACGCAACCCGAAATTTTTGATGATGACATTCCACAAACAGAGATTGAGACAACCCAAGAAATTGTTGCCGCCGCCGATTTAGCCGATGATGACTTTGTCGATGACCTTTTTATCGGAGACTCGATTGCGACCGGGTTTTATCTCTATGGTTATGTTGATAAGAGGAATGTCTTTGCTGATGTCGGACTGTCTCCCGGGGCGGTATTAACCGCTGCCGTTGACGGACAAACCCTCGCCGACAAGCTCAGCGCGATTGAACCCAAAAACATCTACATCATGATAGGCACCAATGGTATAGGCTATCTTACCCCCGATAACATGGCGAGCAATGTGTCGGCTATAGTTAAACACCTGTCGCAAACCGCGCCCGGTGCAAATATTGTTGTGTTATCAATTTCTCCCGTCACACAAGCGCGCGAGGCAGCTCATCCCCAAAAAATGGCGGATATTAATGCCTATAATGCACTGCTTTCGCAAGTCGCCGCAGAAAACGGCGTGCAATTTTCAGATGTGGGCGCGCTGTTGAAAGACGACACCGGTTATTTTGATGCTCAATACGCTGAAGCCGACGGCCTTCACTTCAAAAGCGCGGCTTACAAAGTGGTATTAGGACATATAAAAGAAAGGAATATCTAAAAGAATGTCTAAGAAAATGAAAAAAACAAGTCTGATTATTGTGTCAGCCCTTTTGTCTGCTTGCCTGTTGGCGGGCTGTCAAACAAATGAAACTGTTGACGAACTCAACCCCGAACCCGTTCCAACACCAGAAGAAACAGTCGTTGAGGTTGAAGAACCACACGTTGCAACGCCAAAGGAAATCCTCGCCGAAATTTTAGCGCAAATACCATTTCCAAGCCCTGTAGAAAGGGATGAAACCGAGCGGCATTTCGGCGAATTCTACAGAATTGACACCACTGATTTGCAGGCGGCATCATTCGTGAACAGCGGTGCAGGATACCAACCCGATGAAGTTGCTGTATTCAAGTTTTCGTCACCCGAAAGTGCAGAAGCTGCCGTTGTAGTGTTAAAACGACATCTTGAAAGAAGAACCGTCACCTTTTCAGAATACGCCTCCCCCGAGGACATGAGAAAACTTTATGACGGCGTAGTTATGTCAAGGGGCGATTATGCCTTCTACATCGTTAACGCTGACAGTTCTAAAACTAAGGAAATTGTAGAACAATTGACGAACAATTGACAATGTACAATTGACAATTGACAATTGTGGAGTCGCCTTGCGGCGACTGATTGTAGGGGACGGGCTTGCCCGTCCCCTACGAAAAATCACTAAAAATAGCAATTAATGGAGGGCGCAGGCAATGAAAAAAAGAATTTTATCGATATTTTTAGCAATGGCAATTTCAATAAGTTTTATTACAGTTGAAATTTTAAGCGTAAGCGCGGCAGACTCTGGCATTGATTGGTCGTTAGATGATGACGGCTTGTTGATTATAGAGAGTGATGCCGGTATGACAGACTGGACACGGAACGGGAGAGGTGTAAACAGATTAGCAGTGCGCTCGGTTATTATTCAAGACAGCGTGACAAGTGTAGTCGATTCTGCATTTTGGTATTGCACCGGATTAACAAGTGTGACAATCGGCAACGGTGTGATAAATATAGGCAATGATGCATTTTCCGGTTGCATAGGATTGGCGGAAATTATAATCCCCTATGGCGTAACAAGTATAGGTGCTCAAGCATTTGAAGCTTGCATAGGATTGACGGGAATAACAATCCCCGACAGTGTGACAAGTATAGGCGTTCGGGCATTTTTTGGTTGCATAGGATTGACGAGCGTGTCCATCTCTAACAGAGTGACAAATATAGCCAATTTTGTATTTTCCGGTTGCACGGGGTTGACAGAAATCATAATCCCTAACAGCGTGAGAACGATAGGTAGTTGGGCATTTGAAAATTGCACGAAGTTGACGGAAATAATAATCCCCGACAGTGTGACAAGTATAGGAGTTGGGGCATTTGAAAATTGCGCGGAATTGAGAAGTGTGACATTTGGCAATGGCGTGACAAGCATAGGCGATTATGCATTTTCCGGTTGCACAGAATTGACACAAATAAAGGTTTCAGCGGACAATCAAATTTACAGCGACATAGACGGTGTATTGTTTAATAAAAATGTCTCGTTCCTTTGGCAATATCCACCCGGGAGACAAGGGGGTTATACAATCCCTGACAGCGTGACAAGTATAGGCGCTCTGGCATTTTCTTATTGTGAAGGATTGACGAGTGTGACAATTCCAGACGGCGTGACAAGTATAGGCAGTGTTGCATTTGGCAATTGCACCGGGTTGACAAGCGTGCTTTTTAAATCTCAAACTCCGCCGACATTTAGGCCTGATGTTTTCCGTAATGTCCCGTCAAACATGACGGTGTACGTCTCAATAGGCGCGAAGGCGGCTTATCAAGCTGAATTGAATGAATTTAACATTGTTGAAGGTGAACCTATTATCGGCGATTGCAACCATGACGGCAGAATAAATATAGCCGATTTAACTTATCTCAAACGGGTTGTGGTGGGGTATATGCCGGAAATTTTCGTGAACAGACCGGAGTGTTGGCTGACAGATGAATCGAAAAGAACTCAAAAACCCGAAGCGGCAGATATAACACGGCTTAAAGATTTTCTTACAGGGAAAATTAGTAGCTTGTGATGAATTATTGTAGGGGACGGGCTTGCCCGTCCCGAAATTGATGTTTGCAGAAGACGGGGTGGGCAAGCCCAACCCCTACATTAACCACCGCGAATCATACACCGCCCGGCTTATGTGTTGGGCGGTGGGGTTATATATAAATTTAACTATTGACTTTTGATTGTGAATGTGATAAAATAACATTATAAAAAACATCGGAGGTTAAAATTTTGAACGCTCAAGACAAAAACTTTGTACAAATACCAACCATGCCGGAAATTCTTTCACCCACTGATGATTATATTTTCAAGCTTATATTCGGTGACGAGAACGATGTTGAGCAACTGACGAGTTTATTGCGTTCGGTGGTGAAAGTTTCGCTTGATGAATATAAAGAAATAGCGATTGCAGACCCGCACTTGCTTCGCGAACATAAAGGCGATAAACTTGGAATACTTGACGTTAAAGTCAAAACCAAATCCGGCAAAATCATAAATGTGGAGATTCAAGTTGGGCTGTCTCCGGTTTTGCGCGAGCGTATTTTGTACTACGCTTCTAAAATGATTACAGGACAGATGAAGTCGGGTAACGACCATTCT
>WRLV01000008.1 GCA_009777445.1 Oscillospiraceae bacterium
TCTACACTTTGCCACTCCCAATCTATGCCCACGATTTCATCATATTGTTCAAGACCTTTAGCCCAAATTCTCACGAAAAATCCGTCCTCAACGAGTATCTGAAACCAACGATGAATATTGCTTGAACCGCCGTATTCTCGTGGTACGGCTTTCCATTGGATTCCGGTTCTCAAAACATAGAAAATGCCTGCTAATATTTTACGCATATCGGGTGGTTTCCGACCACCTCCGGGTCGGCGTTTATATTCGCGATTCGGGTCACGCTCAGACTTGGGAAGTTCATCTTTTATTACTTCCCAAAATTCATCAGATATTGTCCATGATTGGTAACTGCTTTATTTTGCTTCCATTCTCATCACCCCTATGTTATATCGGTCGAAAATAGAAAAACTTTATTGTTGGATAGATTCTAAGGTATCCTCTTCGTTTTCCATTACAAGACGCTTATATTGACCCGTTTCGAGCAAATTCATGAGAGTATCTGTGCTTGCAAAATTTTTCATAACAATCTCCGTCTAATTTCATTAATTTCTATAAATTATAACATACATTTTAAACTTTGTCAATAGGGTTTTTAAAAACTTAAAAAGTTTTAAAAAATGCGAAAAATTACAACGTTACGGGACGAGCAAGCCCGTCCCCTACATAACTGTCAACTCTCAACTGTCAATTGTCCACTGTCAAAACCTCCTCCACCCCATTCCTTCTAAGCTCTTCAATGCACTCACTGTCTATTATTTCACCGGGCATGATTAAGGGGACTCCCGGGGGGCAGGGGGCTGTTACTTCGGCGCAGATTCGCCCGTGGGCGTTTGCGATTGGGGTGAGCCGCGACTTTTTATAGAAAGCCTCGCGCAAAGGCAAGGCGACTTTCGGTTTTAGGATTATATGCTCTTTTGGGGGCAGTCTTTTTTTTATGACTATTTCGCTAAAAGCACGAATGATTAAATCTGCCACCGGCAGCACGCCGGCTGAAAATATTAACACCAAAAATGTGTCATCGCTCATTTCACATTCAATAAATTTTTCGCGCAGTTTTGCTGCAAGTTCAAAGCCGGTAAAGCCGCTCTCGCGTGCGTTAATGGTTATTCTCATGGCATCGCTTTGAGCGAGCGCGAACCCCATTTTTGAGAGCGCGTTTTTCAACTGCTCGACTTGTTTGAAACTTCGCAGTGCCGTTTCACATTGGTTTTTTACATAAAGGTTACATAAATCCAACGACTCTAAAATCAGATAAGACGGGCTGGTTGTCCCGAAAAGCGACATTTGCCTTTTCAGTTCTTTGCGGTTGGTTGGCTCTTTCATATGCAGATAGCCGCCGCCCGTCAACACGGGGAGCGTTTTGTGCGCGCTGTCAGCAACTAAATCCGCGCCTTTTGTAATCGGGTGGTCGCCGCTGAACACTTTATATGCCCCGTGAGCGTTATCGACTAACAGCAGAGCATTGTCGGGCAAATGCTCTGCCGCCGCCGCTATATCACATTCGCCGCCGTAATAATCCACGCTTGTCAAAAAGACACACGGGCTTTTCAGCGCACTCATCTCAACTTGCGACGACAGGTATTTTTCGGGGTAGAGCCATTCGATTTCTAAGCCCAATAATATTGCGGTGTTCACCAAGCTTTTGTGTGAGTAACGTCCTGCCGCGATTTTCTCAAAGCCTTGTTGTTTGGCAAATCCCAGCATTGCTTGAATCGAGAGCGTAGAGCCGGAACACGAATAGCAAACACCGCCGCTTCCGAAAAGGGCGGCGGCGTTTTGTTCGCTTTTTAATATAATCGAACTGCTTTCATATAAACTGTCGGCACCAAAAATCTCGGTAATGTCAGAAGGGTTAGACATTCCACCCGGCATATGAAGACGTAAAAACCCGTGGGCATTATACTCACGCAAAAAATCGGCTATTGGAGTATTTAACTCCGCTATATTGAGACACACTCGATTGCCCCCGATTTTCCTACTCTGACGGCTGTTCTGATATGCGCGTCTCTAACGGTTAAAACCTCTGCCCCGATTTTGATTGTCGTTCCCGGCCAAAGGTTCTTTCTTGCGTAAAGGGTTAAATCAGCCGCCTTCTGAAGTTCATAATTAATTTCTTTAATTCTTTTCTTGATTTGGTTAATTTCACGTTGAAATGTGAACTTAGAACGAATCGCCGAGGCCAACATGCTTTCGCGCTCGGGGGGCAACGGCCCCGTCTTTTGCTTGTATTCTTGTAAAAGATTTGCCACTTGAATGAGCTTTTTCAGATTGGTTTCTAATGCCTTCACTCGTTCTTCAAGAACTAATCTCTCGTCAGAAATCAACGCCCCTCTTCCCAATGTGACCGAGGTTTTAGCATAGTTTTCAGAACCGATGATGTTGGCGTTAAATCCGCTTATTGCGGTATATTTGCCGCCGACAACAACGCCCTTTCCTGTTGAAACATTCATTGCTCCACCGCAATAAATGTCGCTTAATATACAAGACTGTGAGGTGAAATCGCCCTGACAATCAACCGTTGAGTTCTCGCAAAAATTCAGCTTGATATTGCCTTTTGCCGAGAGACTTGAGTTAATCACTCCGAGACCCACGGTTATGTCGCCCTCAGCCACTAAGGTTGCGTTCGACACAAAGTTGTTTACTGTAATGTTCTTCTTCGATATAATGCTGAAGTTCTCTTTAACCTCGCCTTTAACCAAAACACTTCCGATAAACTCGATATTTCCCGTAGAAGTCCCGACATTTTCGGGAATGACTAATGTATCTTCAACCACAAAACGGTCTTTGAGCCACCTTAAATTGCCGTCAACTTCTGCAACCATGAGGGTGCCTTCTGACACAATCTTTGTGCCCGAACCGATTTTGAAGCCCGCTTCTCTGCCCGGTCTTGCGATTATAGTTCTTCCGAACACATCTGTTCCGTCTACCGCTTCACTCGGCAACTCGATTTTAGCTATAGGGGTTTCGGCTAAGATGTTGGTGACTAACCCTAAGTTCTTCATATCTTTCTCGCCGTATCTCTTGTCCTTAGGGGCAAGCTCTACTGCGGGTTTAAAAAAGAACTGAATTCGCCCATCTTTTCCGTTGATAACAGGCGTTCCGCGCGCGATACACGCTTTTCGGCTATAGTCTTTATGCGCTAACATTTCTTTTGCAACATCTAAATCAATGCCGTGGGTAACACCCGCCAACTTTAATTCGGCTTCAACGTCAAGAAGTGTCGGCTCTCTACCACCGCCGAGCGGCTCGACTAACGAGATATACGCCGCGCTGTCGTCTGATGCAAACTCTAAAACAACCATTGCATCTTGCGAATTTGAGTTTTTATTATCGGTAGAAACCATATTTTCCGCCCCATTAACTTCCGACACAACCTCACCCCCTTTTTGAATATTTTCAACCGGCAAGCCGCCGGTAACAGCCCTTTTTACACTATATATTATTATGATAACATATTTTGGAAATAATTTCTACACTTATTTAAAAAATATTGTATTTTTGTGTTTTTTTTAAATTTTTTTGTGGGTGGAAAGCCATGAGAGTATGGATTCCAACTCTTTTAAGTATATTATATCGCAAATTCAAAACAATGTCAATGAAAACAGACCGGTTCCCCAAAGATTGTCTACTGCTCTTTGACCTAAGTCCGCGAAATAGTTTGCCACATTTATCAAAGACATGATTGCCCCTAAGCCATTGGCGACAATAGAAACTTTTACCACCGGATTCTTAAGATATGATTTGTAACGTCTCATCTTACAAATCTCAACTAACCTCCAAACAAAAAACGGCAGAAAGAAAATAGACATCATTTTGGGTTACCTTGTATAATAGAGTTATCCCAAATTCGGGGCAGCTCTATTATTTTTCCTTTCATAAAATTTTGGTTATAAAAAAGGATACGTGGGCAGGTGAACTGTGGAAGCCTACAATGCGCCGCTCTACCACTCGGCGAAGCCGTAACGCCGCAGTGCTTCGGGGTCGCTCTCGGCGATAAACAGCACTCGCGCCGCCGCGCCGCTCGGTCTGCCGCGCCCGTACTCCCACGATTCCACGGTCTTTTTGGACACGCCGATGACATCTGCGAAAAACCCCTGCGACATATTCAGGTTGTCGCGGATTCTGCGGATTTCGTCGGCTGTATATTTCTTCGGCGGTGTCGCCGCTACATAGTGCGAATTTAACTCAATTTTGCCCTCGGCGTGACGGAGCATTTCTTCCAACCCGCGCTTAATGCTTTCGGATACGCTCATTTCTTGTTACCCCCTAACTCTTTTTCGGTTTCTAACCGCCGCTTGTCCTCCATACTAAGCCCCTTTGTTTTACTTACATTATATCCCTATTTAATAGGATATGTCAAGTAGGTTTGAGAAAAAAGTTGCTTGAGGTGGCGAAGTGAGGGTAGGTGGGGCTGGAAAAATAAAATTTAAGCTTTTTTCAAGAATGGGTTGATTTTCTGTATAATTTGTGTTAGAATGATATTAGTACAACTATATCTTGAAAGGTAAATTAAATATATGAGCAATTCAATTACGTTTGTTGACTTATTTTGCGGCATTGGTGGATTTCATCAAACATTCGCTTCGCTTGGAGCGGAGTGTGTATTTGCTTGCGATTACGATAAATCCGCACGTCAAACCTATAGTGCAAACTATGGCTTTGAACCGTTTGGGGATATAAGAGAGTTAGAACCGAATATTCTTCCGGATTTTGACATACTATGCGCCGGCTTCCCGTGTCAACCGTTTTCAATTGCGGGGGTGTCTAAAAAAATTTCACTCGGAAGAAAACACGGCTTTGAAGATGAAAAACAAGGTAATCTATTTTTTGAACTTCTTAAAATAATCCAAAATAAAAGACCCAAAGTATTATTCTTGGAGAACGTAAAGAACTTAAAATCGCATGATAAAGGTAATACATGGAATATTATTGAGCGAAATTTAATTTCTCAAGGATATTATGTCTTTGCACAGATTGTTGATGCTAAGTATTTTGTTCCTCAACATAGAGAACGCATATTTATCGTATGTTTCGATAGAATGGCTTTTCCTGACATATTCTTTGAATTTCCCGCTTACCCCAAACAGCGAATTACAGAACTCCGAGACATTATTGAGGAAAAAGTGGACAAAAAATACACATTAAGCGACAAATTGTGGCAATATTTACAAAAGCACAAAGAAAACAGCGCAAGAAAAGGCAATGGATTTGGTTATGGCTTGGTTGATTTAGAAAAGGACGAAATCACAAGAACAATGAGCGCAAGGTATTATAAAGACGGTTCTGAAATTCTTATTAAGCAATCAGGCGAAAATCCACGACGCTTAACCCCAAACGAAGCGCGAAAGCTTTTCGGTTATCCGAGCGATTTTGTTATTTCGGTTTCAGATTGTCAAGTATATAAACAATTTGGGAACACGGTTGTTGTCCCGGCGATAAAACACGTTGCAGAGCAAATATTGAAAACGCTTGATACGTATAACAAAGGCGGCGCGAGGGTTCGCTATATTCAACAATACTTATTAATGGAGGAGGAAGTTTAACGATGTTATGCAACGAAGAATTAAAAACATTAGAGACCCTTAAATCCAAATATTATATGCCGCCACTAATTTCAAGATTAGACCGGTTAATTGAAAGATATGGGTATAGAGAATGTTTCCGATATTTGCATCCAACTATCAGAAATGCTCAAGATGAAGTGATGCAAATCATCGAAAAGAGGAAGGCGCAACAAATAATTACAGATGTAAAACAAGCTTCAAAGACTGTTGTAGGTGCAATTTTTTCAAATTGCATTGAATATTTATTTCTCAAAGCGAAAGAAGCGGGCGAAGTTAGAGAGGATATTTTCGTAACATCAAAAGTGAAACACTTCAGAAAATTAATTTCAATTATCGTTGATGGTGAAACTCAAAAACCAGATATGGATTTGGTATTTTACACCCTTGACACTGAACAAAATCCGTGTAATATGATGATTGTGTCACTTAAAACATCGCTCCGTGAGAGAGCAGGACAAACATATAAATGGAAACTATTACTTGAAATCGCTACAACCGAAAACCCGATTAAAGAAAAGTACAATATTGTGTACCCGCTTAATAAAACGCCGCTTGTTTGCTTCGCCACTGTCAATTTTTATGATGAAATAAACAATCCTCAACATAAAGGGATGTTTAAGTTTTTTGACAAATCGTTTATTGGAAAACCAGTTGAAGCGGATTTTATTGATAATTTGTCCACTCTGATTGACTATGTGAACGAAAAACTGTAAAATACGGTTGCTTTTGTTGATTCTTTTGGGGGATGCGAGTACGAGGGAGTATAGGGGATAGGGATATTAAGATTCGATTTTGAGGATTTGTGTATATTCCACAAATTTCGACAACTAAATGCCGAAATGTTCTACACACCAAAATATAGGCAAAATATTGACAAGCATTTCTGCATATGGTATAATCTCCTTAGCACTCAAATGCGAGGAGTGCTAATCATCAGAGGAAGGAGAAAAATTAGAAATAATTAATGTTAAATACAAAGCGAGGCGATATAAATGGTTAATACTAATCAAGAAAAAAGGGTGCGTAAAATATCAAATCCACTGACAATACTGGCTCTGTTTGCTGGAATTGCAGAAACTGCAGGGACAATCGTACTACCATTTGTTTCAGAAAATTTACAAAAATATTTTATATGGTACGTTATGGGATTTCCCGTATTGCTTGTGTGTTTATTTTTTTATGTTCTAATTCGTTTTCCAAATAGCTTATATGCTCCAAGCGATTATAGAAATGAAGAGAATTTCATACGCATGCACCAAAAACAATTGAATACTACTGTTGCACTTGCAGCAGCAACTATTCATGGTCATGAGGGCTGTTCAAAGGAAAGTTCGGATATAGAAAAAATACCCAATATTGTTGTAAATGCATCTTCAAATCTTAAGGTAGACTCCCCAAATTGGAATAACCAAATACTTTGGGTTGATGATAGACCTGAAAATAATATTTATGAAAGAAAAGCATTCGAGGCTATAGGATTTGAGTTCACGCTTGCATTATCAACAAACCAAGCACATGAATTATTAAAAACTAATAGTTATATTGCCATTATATCCGATATGGGGCGAAAAGAAGGTGAAAGAGAGGGCTATGTGCTTTTAGAAGGGATTCGTTCAAAAGGGATAACAACGCCATTTTTTATTTACGCAGGGTCGAATCTTCCAGAGCATAAAAAAGAAGCGAAAGATAAAGGGGCACAAGGTAGCACTTGTTACGCAGATGAATTATTTTCATTAGTAACAAATGAAATAATTAAACGGTCAAAGTGAACTCACCTTTGGAACTGCATTTTATTTCATTTTCAGACAAAACGTACGTTTGGTGTCATTGGTCTTGTCTTCTTTTGCCCTAAGTGTTAAATTGAAGGGCTGTGTTTGATTATTTAAATTCACATACTCTGCAACTAACGCTTTATTTAACATCAAAACCCCCCACCTCCATAAGCCTCAAGAAACAGCTTAACCCCTTCAAGCGGTTCTTCTCCTTTATCAAGATTCAAGGTTATCCCGACTCGCCCGGTTAGGTTGAGCGAAAGGCGGTCGCCGCCGAGTTTGTTGATTGCCTTCATGAATTTTTGAATGTCGGGCGTTTGTATATAACAGTTTATTACGTCACCCGACTGAACTATTTCGCTAAAACTTAATTCTCGCGCTAAATTTCTCACTTGCGCCGCCCTGACTAACCCGTGAACCGAATTCGGCAGCTCGCCGTAGCGGTCTGTCAATTCATCAACCACATCTAACGCATCGTCTTTTGTCCTTATATCGGCTATTCGCTTATAACAGCTTATTCGTTGCGCTTGATTGCCGATATAGCTGTCGGGAATAAACGCATCTGCTTTTATGTCGATGACACAGGTGTCATCTCCTTCTTTCGCTTTTGCTTGAGTGCCACTCTTTTCGGCAACGGCTTCATTCAGCAGTTTCAAATACATATCATAGCCAACCGCTGAGAGATGACCCGATTGTTTTTGCCCCAAAATTGAACCCGCACCGCGTATTTCAAGGTCTTTCATAGCAATGCGAAAGCCCGAGCCGAATCGTGTAAATTCGCGGATTGCGTTGAGTCTCTTTTCGGCAATCTCCGTCAACATCTTACCCCTTGTAAAGGTGAAGTAAGCGAACGCCCTTCTGTTAGTGCGCCCGACTCGCCCCCTTAACTGATGCAACTGCGCTAAACCCATGCTGTCAGCGTTTTCAATTACTAAAGTGTTTACGTTGGGAACGTCTATTCCCGTTTCAATAATGGTAGTGCAAACTAAGATGTCGATTTCGCGGTCAAGCAGTTTTTGCCAAACGTCCAACATCTCATTTTCTTCCATTCTACCGTGAGCAATTCCTATTCGCGCCTCAGGGCAAAGCTCATGTATTCTTGCCGCGCAACTCATAATGCTCTCTACCCGATTGTGAAGATAATAGACCTGCCCGTTACGGCGCAACTCTTTTTCTATGGCGGCTTTTATAACAGAATAGTCTAACTCTACCACATAAGTTGTGACAGGGCGGCGGTCTTCCGGCGGTGTTTCTATTACCGACATATCCCGTATTCCGCTCATCGCCATATTCAAAGTTCGCGGAATGGGCGTGGCACTTAAAGTTAAAACATCGGCGTTTAAACAGACCGCTTTTAACTTTTCTTTGTGATTAACCCCGAACCTCTGTTCCTCGTCGATGATGACCAATCCCAAATCTTTAAATTTAACATCATCTTGAACCAATCTATGGGTCCCGATTACCATGTCCACAATGCCTTTTTCCAATTTTTTCAAAACTTGTTTTATCTCGGTCGGCGTTCTGAAACGCGACAAAAGCTCTATATTAAAAGGAAAATGCTCCATTCGTTTAAGGGTGGTTTGATAGTGTTGCCATGCCAATACAGTTGTGGGACAAAGCAGCGCGCATTGTTTTCCGTCCATCACGCACTTAAACGCAGCCCTTAATGCAACCTCTGTTTTTCCGAAACCCACGTCACCACACAAGAGGCGTTCCATGGGGCGTTGGCTCTCCATGTCGCGTTTTATTTCGCTGATACAGCGCAATTGGTCTCGCGTTTCCACAAAGCTGAAATGATTCTCAAAGTTGTGCATCTCTTCACCGTCGGGCGCGAAAGAGTGCCCCGTCTTTTTAAGACGTTGTGAATAAAGCGCGATTAACTCGTCCGCTAACTCAGATGATGCTGATTTCGCCTTCGCTTTGGCTTTAGCCCATTTGGTTGAATTTAACGAGCTTAACCTGATTGAGGATGTCTCGACATTCCCTATATAACGAGAAAGCAAATCTAACTGAGTGACCGGAACATATAACACATCTGTTCCCGCATATTTCAGTTTAATATAGTCACGGCTTATTTCTTCTTTAGTTAGCTTTGTGACACCTTCAAAAACCCCGATTCCGTAAGCAGAGTGAACTACATAGTCACCCACATTTATGTCGGTGAGCAAAATATCGGGGCCCTTTTTTTTGGGCGTTTGTTTTTTTATTACTTCACCCTCGTGTACCTGCAAAGAGCCGCCCGTCACCTTATTTCGTGTCGTGTGGGTTAAACAAGCGCAAAGAGCCTCGCCGTATTCAAAACCTGCACTCAAACCTCCGCTAAGAACATATATTTTTTTTGAAAACAATTTGTTGGGGCGCGCGGTATAATCGGCAGGAAGATTATCATCTCTCAAATCAGTGGCAAGGGTGCGCGCCGCCTTTTCGGTTCCTGCAAACACTGCAACAGACCACCCTTTTTTAAGGTAGCCTTTCAAATCATCGGTCAGCAGTTTATATTCACCGCTCCAGGGCGATAAAACGTTGGCGTTTATGTTCAAACGATTACCGCTTTTCGCAAAGGTGTCAAAAAAGGCGACTAAGCTTTGGTCAAGGGCGATTTCATATTCGTGCTTTTGAAGCATGTGGCAGTCGATTCCTCTGAAAATCGCGCCCTGTTCAAAGCCTTCTTTTAATTCTTCGTTATAAACGCTAACAGCTGTGTTAAAGTTTTCTTTAGCTTTCGCGCGCTCACAGACAATTGTAAAATCGGTATAATCAAACAGCCCACCACCGCCAACATCAGACAACGGAAGGTATTTGTCCGGGTTCATAGGAAAAAGCCCTGTTTTGAGCGCGATTATATCTTCGTCTAATTGTTTTTTTGCTCGACTTTTCGACGACAATTCTACTGTTTCAAGTTGCTTCAAAAGCTCACCGCAATTAAAAAGCGTTTCGGCGCAAGGGGGTAGCTCTACTTTTTTAACCGCTGTCTCTATTCTTCTTTGGGTTTCTATATCAAACGCCGTAATGGTTTCAATATCATCGCCCCATAATTCCATGCGCAACGGTCGCCCCGTATTAACCGGATAAATATCCACAATCGAGCCGCGTATTGAGAATTGCCCTTGCCCTTCTATCATGTCACAACGAGTATACCCCAACTCGAGCAAGCGCGCGGACAATCCGTCTGTTGTAACACTGTCGCCTTTTTTCAAAACAATGGTTTTAGAAATAAGGGCTTCTTTATTTAAAGTAATCTGTGCGGCGGCGGCAGGGGTTGAAATAATGAGTTTTATGGGATTGTCGCGGTTTACCGCCGCACACAGCACGTTTATTCGGCGATGTTCATATTCACGCGACATAGCGAAAGTGTTGCTGAAATTGAAGTCCTTTTCGGGATATAGCATAGCGACTTCAGACAAGGCTAATGTATTTATGTCCTCTGTCAATCTTAAAGCTTCGCCTTCGCTACCGCAAAGCACTAATCCGCAAGCGTGGCGCGGTATGCCGCCACCGACACAAAGTGCCCCCAAAAAATGGGCTTTGTGAATATGAGACAAGCCTGTTAGGGCCAACGGCTGTGCGTTGCCCCTAAAGTGACTTACTGTTTGCGCCAACCGCCGATATTCAGGCAGTTGTTCGGCTATGATGTTGAAAAGATTCATACAACCTACTCTATATTAATTATTTCCTTAATCTCTTGCTCGGACATTCCGCGTTTTTTTAGTTTTTTAATAATTTCTTCTCGCCCTTCTTCTCGTCCTTTTTCCATTCCTTTCTCCTCACCCTCTTTTCTCCCCTGCTCTATGCCTTTTTCCATACCTTTTTCCATACCTATTTTCTCGCCGATTTTCTTACCTTCTTCTCTCCCTTTCTTTTTGCCTTCTTCTCGCCCTTTCTTCTCAGCTGAATAAAGTGCTGATTTCTCTTCTCTGAGCTGAACTTCGCGGGCTTCGACCTCTCTGACGAAAGTTTCGTCCATTTTTAGACCTCGCTTTCTTTACAGTTATGCAACCAATTCAAACCCGTCGCCGTAAGGCGACTCCACCATTGTCAATTGTCAATTGTACATTGTCAATTGTTCGTCAATTGCCATCACCCTTCTTTATTTTTATTCTTATCTATCAAAGTATCTACTTCCTTTTGGGGGAATAGGTCTTCCGCGCTTGCTTCGTAGCTTTCAAGGCGACCTTGTGACCATGGCTTTGAAACTTCTTTGTATGGTATAATTTTAACCTGCCTTGCTGCTTCTGCCGGAGTGTCTTCATAACCTTGCGGCGATATAACCGAATTTATTTGCATAAGGTCGGTGTAAATTTCGTCTAATCTTTCTCTGGCATCGTTGAGTGAATATTCATCAATGTCTTCATTGGGCGCGCCGTCATCGGGATGAGTGGGCGATAACTCATAATCTTTCTCGCCATAGAATTTTTTGATTATTTTTGCGACAATGCTCATCATAATAAACATCATAATGCCCACCGCCGTGAGAATTAACGCTAACGCCCCATTTGGAACACTATATTTAAGCTCGACAACATTTTCACCCGGCTCTAACATTACCCCCATTAAAGCATCAACAAGCATTATTGGTTGCTCGACCCTTCCGTTGACGGTTACTTTCCACCCGGGTTCAAGGGGAATAGAGGTGAACAGCAAGCGCTCTTCGGGGTGATTGGTGGTGACTCTTAAATGCGTGGGCGAAATCTTTTCCGTCACCGTGTTTTGGTTCATTTCTTTGAGTTTTGTATAGTCGCGCGCGTAAACCGGAGCATCTATATAGCCTATAAGCACATCTTTAAAATAAACGTTATCTGTCGTTAAGGTTAGGGTAACCGAAAATTCTTCTCCTCTTTTAAAATTTCCTAAGCTTTTTATATTATAATGCTCTGTTTCGTAATAATTACCTTTCCATATGTGGTCGTTTACCCACACGTTGAGCTGTCTTTCAAAATCGCTCGGCATCCAAAGAAAATATTCGCTTTCAGAAGGAGCAACAACCGTATATCTAAGTTGGGCGTTATGCCCCGCTTGGCTCACGGTATATATTGTGTGCATTGAAGCTGTTGACTCCCACACGTTTTCGGCCTCAAGAAAAAGGTCATTTTGAGGGATTGTCTTGAAATATTGATTTGGTCTCCTGTCGCCTAACATGTGTGAGAAAAAATTATTTTGTTTCGCGAATGGATTGTCTTTATCGGGGGAATGTTCACTAAAATAAAATTCACTGAACAATGGGTCTGCAAGATAAGCGAGCGGCATTGCATCGGCATTATATTCAACTGTAATATCCTCAGGCCCGGTAATTCTGCCGTAATCATCATCAGGGCAAGCTAAGATATATTTTACCCCGAAAAGGTCATCAATCAATGGTGTTGAACCGGTGTATTTAGTATAATGCCCACGTGAGGTAAACCCTAATTCTTCTAATAACGCAATCGGGCGGTCGTTCAAAGTACTTGAACTGTGGGTCATTCCGTACATTCTTAACGCTAACGGGTCATTTGCCGAACGGTTGAACTTCTTTTCAGACCTGAAAAAACCGTCATCTCGTGCGTGAATTTCATTCATCTTTTCACGCATATAGCTAATAGGAACAGCATAGCTTGTGCGTGTTGAATAGACTATATCGCCGTCTTGTTTATGAAGCTGTGTCAGCGTATTATAAAACATCTCTGAACTCACCAACACCACTAATACTATAGGCATGAAACCAAAGCGAGAGCCTTTAGTTTCGCATTTGACATTCCCAAGCTTAGACTTTGATTGAACAAGAAAAGCTGTTATAATAGCTATAATTGCCGCCGCTATTGCTATTGTCGTTAATTCGGGCAATAAGTCGCGCTCTAACTCATCGCTGTAATTGTCGAATTTACCCAACAAAAGAGTTATGCCGAAAATAACGGCACCCGTTGCGGCGATTTGCCCTTTTGTTACGTTTTTAATTTTGTCAAAACATTGCGCCGCCATAACGATAAGAACCATCGACACCATAAAACTGTAACGGTAAGGAAGCCAGTTAGGCATCTGCCCCCCATGCCACAACATATCCAACGGTCGCACAAACATAAACGCCGCCAAACTCATCAACAAAAAAGCGTTCGCGACTTTAGCGCGAGTTGCTATTTTTTTCGAGATGAAATAACACCCCACCATTATAATGGTCAGTATTCCGCAATACATGAACGGCAGCCCTTCCATTCTTACGGTGTCATAACTGTTAGGCAAAAGTTTGCCAAATAAGTCAAATAGTATAAAGTTTTTTGCCGCCGAAAAATCGGGTTCAGTGAAAGCGAATTTCCCCAATTCAAGTGAATTATATACAGGGATTAACATAAAGCTGGAGCTTAACAAAGCCGTTATAGTCGTTGCCGCAAACAAGCCTATTTTTGAAAGAACTACCATTATGTCCATTCGCTCATATGATTTAGAGAGCCAAAAATAAAAACAGAAATAAAGTCCCGTGAAAATCCCCACCATATAGCCTATATAAAAGCAGGAAACAAAAGCATAAACAAGTGCCACCGCCAAAAGGCGAAACCTACCCCTTCTGATAAGCTGTTCAACCCCATACATGATTAAGGGCAGTGCTATAACACCATCTAACCACATAGGATTCATCGTTTGAACTATTACATAAGCGCATAAAGCATACATAATGCTGAAAATCAATGAAGTACTTTTTTTGTAATGTCTTCCCCTATAAAGATAAAAGCAACATGAAAGCCCCACCGCCCCAACTTTAGTCAAGAGCATTGTTAATACACCCTCGGTAATAAATTCACGCGGAAACAGCCAAACAACAAAGCTGAAAGGGCTGGCTAAATAATAACCGATTATTCCCATAAACTCGCCGGATAAATTGCGACTCCACGAATAAAACAAGCTCTCTTTTCCGGCTAACACATCATATATATAATCATAATAATATATATATTGTGCGTTTAAATCAAGCGATAACACCGAGCCATGCGCAAGATTAAAGTCCTCACGCAATATAAACGCACTGTAAATTTCTTCAAATACGCTGCGCTCTTCGGGAATCACCATAGCAGGATACACCCCGAAACATATATAAGCTATAAATAATATTACCGCCGGTATAAAAAACGCTAAAATATAATGATTGTAATTATTAAAAAAGCCGGATAAAGCATTAACGCTCTTTTCTAATGAATACTTAAACATTTCTGTATTAAATTTAGTTTTACTTGCAGTCTCTGCCGGTTCAGGTAATTCACCGACAAACACAGTCTCTTTTTGAGAATCAGAGTTAGGTATATTAGACATTTTTTTTAATTTACCTTTCTATTATTTTCTTCATAAATTCAAGGTCACCGCTTTTAGTTATGACTTGAAATTTAATTGGATTATCACCCATGACGGAATAATTATTCCCTTTGTTCTTGTTATAAGAAAACCTGAAAAAATCGCTTGTAAACGCGCCGCTTTGGGTTAAAAACGTCAATTTAGGCTGTTTGTTGTGCGGCATTAATATATTAACGTCTCCACTTAGTGTTTCTATAAAAACCATTTCGTTAAATTCGAGAAAACTTATATTTATATCCGCGCTTACAGTATTTACATTAAGCCTACCGCCCGTGTCGGATATATTCAAGTTACCCGAACGTCCTGAAACATTCAGCTCGTTTGTATAAATATAACCCATTGTTACTTCACCTGATGTTGATATTATGGTAACATTATTATAAATTCTATCGGGCAATAACACTCGCATGTGATAATTAAGCTGCTCTTTTGAAAACAAAGAGAAGGAAAAATCGGGGTCTTGCTTAATTGTTACCCCATAACTTGTTTCTTCTGTAATTAAGTCTGTTTCGCTGATATATGTGATTTTTATAACATCGCCGTTATATACATCAACAAAAAGAGGTATATTAGTCACCTCTATGTTGACATATTTTTTAAAATCAATTTTTTCTTCAAGCCTATAGACACTGCTCTCAAAACCAAAAAACGCAACCGCAATATATTGAGTTACTATTGTCAATATAAGAGAGGCTAAAGCAAGAACTGATAAAAATATGATTGTTTTAAAGGTAATTTTAATTTTCATAAAGCCTATACCCGTTAAGGACTCGTGTAAATAAAACTAACGCCTTAGGAAAAGTAAATCTTATTAAAACCGCCGACAATAAAGCAAACGCGCCACAGAAAACCCCGGCAAAAAATATTGCCGCCGGAGCTAAGTCAGAGGCTATTCCCCCTAACAACCCCACCATGACACCTAAAGAAATCACGACAGAAGTTAAACTCAAGGCTGTAAAAATTATAATTGACATTCCCACCAATAAAAAAAGTAAGATTATTGTTAAAAAAAACAACACAAACGGAAAAAAGAGAAAAAACTTAACGTATACTTTCATAATACATATATTATACAACATCAAACTTTGTTTGTCAACCACTGAAATTAATTAACCTGTAACGTATTGTTGTCATTTTTACTAAACTTTTGAAAATTTTTGTTTAAAAGTTTTATCATAAAAATTTTTAAATAACTTGAAAATTTTTGTAAAATATGATAGAATGTATTATATTAATTTTAATTTGAGAGGTTATTTAAAAAAATGAATTCATTTTCTGAAATCTTTGAGTTTATAAAATCAAAACTCGATTTATCCGACACTGCGACTAAACTTTGGATAGAACCCATAAAACCTATAAAATTAGCCAATAATAAAGCTATTCTCTTTGTTTCATCGGAATATGGAAGGCAGATTGTTGCCGAAAACTTTACCCTTGTTTTTGAAAAAGAGTTTCAAGATGTTTTGGGGTTCCCTGTTGAAGTCGAGTTCCTTTGTGAAAATGACTTAACGTCTGAACAAAAACAAAAAATGCACATTCCCGAACTTCAAGATGATGAGTTTATCAAAAATAAACTCAATCAAGCTGAGGTTGCCGGCTATTATAAGTATACATTTAATACATTTATAGTAGGCGACAGCAATAACTTAGCATACGCCGCCTGTAAAGGTGTGGCACATGGGACAGCAAACAGCGGATATAATCCGTTATACATATACAGTGAGCCGGGGTTGGGTAAAACTCACTTGCTTTCTGCTGTCAAACATGAAATGTTGAAAAAATCTCCTAATCTCAACATTTCATTAGTTTCAGCCGACAGTTTTGTCAATGACTTTATATCGTCACTTAACTATAAAAATACTGATGAATTTAACAACAAATATCGTAATTTAGACATGCTTCTCTTAGATGACGTTCAATTTTTCTCTTCTAAGAAGGAAAGCCAAAACGCGCTGTTTCATATCTTTAACGAACTTCATAGCAAGGGCAAACAAATAATATTAACCTCAGACCGTCCGCCTAAAGAAATCAACGATATTGAAAGCAGATTAAGAAGTCGCTTTGAATGGGGGCTGTTAGCCGATATAGCTGTTCCCGAATTTGAAACAAGGTTAGCCATAATTAAAAGAAAAGCCGAACTCATAGGATTAGATATCCCGAATAATGTCATGGAATATATTGCGGACAAGCTTAAAAATAATATAAGACAGCTTGAAGGGGCAATCACTAAAATTAACGCACTCAGAGTGGTTACAGAAGTTTCACCCACTATAGTAATGGCTCAAAATGTAATCAAAGACGTATTAAGCGACCAACAACCCATTCCAATAACCGTTGAAAAGATTATTAACGAGGTTTCAATAAGACACAGCGTTTTACCCGGTGAAATACGTTCACAAAACCGTTCGGCACAAATCTCAACAGCAAGACAGGTGGCAATCTATGCCGTTCACAGAATAACCAACCTATCATACACAGCCATAGGCATAGAATTCGGTAACAGAGACCACTCAACCATAGTATACGCCATAAACAAAGTAAAATCAATCATGAACAAAGACAGTATATTCAAAGGCAAGGTCGAAGACCTAATTAAAAATATGACTAATATTATATAAATAATATTATATTTATAATCATAATAATAAGGGCTGTTGAATTGTTTAAATCTCAAATAAAAACCTTTTTAAAGCTTTTTATTTTTAACGCCCGAATGTTGATAAAACTTTAAAAAGTTGAAAACTGAAAATTTTAAACAGTTTAATAAATTTTTAGATGTTTAAAAAGTAAAAATATGTTAAAAACTTATTTTTTCAAAAACCTAAAGAAGGAGTAGTGTATAATGAAATTTAAGGCGGACAAGGGCAGGTTGTTTGAGGCGGTGGTTAATGCTTCTAAAGCCTGTGCTGTTAAAACTGTGTTTAATGCGTTAGACGGGGTTCTTTTAAGTCTTAGCGGTAATGTTCTTACGGTTACCGGTTATGATTTAGAGATTGGCATACGTACTAAGATTAAGGTTGAAGGGCAAGAAGACGGTGACATTGTTGTTGATGCGCGGTTATTCGGCGATATGGTTAAGAGAATGCCGGGTGATATCCCTGTTGACGTTAGTGTTATTGACGGCAAAGATGTTAATATCCAATCCGGTAAAGTTAAACTTAAAATAGGTGGAATATCTGCTAAAGACTTTCCTAACATTATTGAATTGAATGACAGTGTGAGCCTTAAGTTAAAAGAGGTTATTTTAAAGAGCATGTTATCGCAGGTTCATCATGCTATAGCGCAAAACGACACTAATCCCGGACTTAGAGGGGCGCGGTTTGAAATTAAAGAGGGGAACCTTTATATTGTGGGCACTGATAGTGTGCGAATGGCTTTAAAGAAAGAAAATTTAAGTTTTGAAAATATAGCGTTTACCGTCCCCGAAAAGACGGTAGCTGAGTTGATTAGAAATTTATCTGATTCTGATGAAGATGAGGTTAGAATTATTATCGACAAAAATCAAATTTGTTTCATAAAAGAAAACTATATAATATTTTCAAGGCTTTTAGACGGCAAATTTATTGACTATAACAGAATTGTTGATTTTGAGGTTAAGCGTGAATTTATAATTAACTGTCGAGATTTGATTCATTCTTTAGAGCGTTCATTGTTACTTATAACTGAAAAATATAAAAGTCCTGTTGTATTGAGTTTGTCTGACTCTAATGAAAAAGTTGAAGTTAAAGTCAGTTGTAAAACCAGCTTAGGCAGTTTTGAAGAATTCTTAGAAATTAGACAGAATATAATAGTTGAAGAAAACACAAATGAATTTTCGATTGCTTTTAACCCGCGATTTATGATTGATGCCCTTAAAAATTCGGGTTGTGATGAGGTTAAGTTGTGCATAAAATCAGAGTTTTCTCCGATTAAAATTGTATCTTTGACAGAAGGTGATTTTGCGTTTATCGTTGTTCCGGTAAGGATTAAATAATGAAAAATATTTATATTTTACCACCCTTTATAAAACTTGAACAATTTTTAAAGTTTGCCGGGGTGGTTGAGACGGGTGGACAGGCGAAGGTTATTATATCAGACGGCTTAGTTTCTTTAAACGGCGAGGTTTGTTTAATGCGTGGGAAAAAAATTTACGATGGCGATATAATAGACGTTCATGGTATAGACCTGTTCAAATGTAAAATAGATGAAAATAAACAAAATTTATATTAAAAATTTCAGAAACATAAGCGAGTGTGAACTTTTGTTTTCAGAAATGGGCAATAACATTTTTTACGGTAATAATGCCGAAGGCAAAACGAATTTGCTTGAGGCTATTTCTTTGTGTGTTGGCAAGAGTTTTAGAAATTCTAAAGCAAGCTCTTATGAACCTTTTGCTCAACCCGGTTGTTCGCCTTTAATTAAACTTTATTATGAAAGTGATGACTATCCTGGGCGTGAAAATGTGGTTGAATATAAGTTCAACAACAATAGAGCTGTTATAAAAATAAATGACATAACACGCGAAAACGCAGCGGATTTATACGGTGAGATGAAATATGTTGTTTTTATACCCGAACAACTGTCTTTGATTAAAGAAAAGCCCGAATTAAGAAGAGAATACATAGATAACATAGTTATGCTTCAAAACAAGTCACATAAAAAAATCATGAGTGGCTATAAAAAGATTTTAAATCATCGCAATACTTTGCTCAATTTTGACTGTGTTGATTTATCAATGTTGTCGCTTTGGGATGATATGTTAGCAAAACAGGGAATTAATCTTATATTCGGGCGGCTTAAATATTTAAATCTATTAAAAAAATACGCTCAAGAAATCTATCGTGAAATTTCATGCAACAAAGAAGAACTTGAACTTTATTATAACAGCACGATTTACGGAAAAATAGATAATCTCAATACATTCGATGACAAAGATCATTTATATGAATGCTATATAAAAAAGTTAAAAGAAAATCTAAATAGCAAGAGCTACTCACCTTTCAGAACCGGCGTAGGCCCACACCGCGATGATATAATATTTTTGATAAACAATCAAAACGCAAGAGAATACGGCTCTCAAGGGCAGATTAGAAGTATTTGTTTGTCTTTAAAATTAGCACAGGCAAAAATGATAAGGGAATATAACAACGAGACACCTGTTTTACTTTTAGACGAAATTTTATCAGAGCTTGACAATTTCAGGCGTTCGTTTGTTCTAAAAAACATAAAAAATGCACAAGTCTTCATAACATCATGTAACCTGAGCGACTTTTCCGGCGAGTACGGTGAGCCGCCGGTGACAAACCAAAATAAAATATGGAAAGTAAATGGTGGTAATTTTGAATTATGTACATTTAGGGAATGACGTTTCTCTCTTTGAAAAAGACATAGTGGGGGTATTTGACATTGAGAAAACCAGTATAAAAAAGAGCATAAACGAGTTTTTAAAGAAACAACAAAAAAACGGCAAAATTTATTATTGCAGCTTAGAAATGCCTAAAAGCTTTATATTATCGCAAAATAAGACATTTATTTCAAATGTAAGCACGCTAACTTTAATAAAAAGATTGGTAAATACTTGAAAAAATTTTATTGTTGTGGTATACTATATATAATATATAAATTATAGTGGGGTAATTAAAAAAATGATGTTGAATGAGCAAGAAATCAATAAGTCTGCTACCGGAGGCTCTCCGGCTGCTACCGGCGGCTCGCCGGTGTTGGAGGAGCAAGAGATATTAGATATTAAAGAGTTAGAGCAGGTAGAGAGCGATTATGGTGCTGATGATATTATGGTTCTTGAAGGGCTTGAAGCGGTTCGCAAACGCCCCGGAATGTATATCGACTCAACCGGCCCATCGGGACTCCACCACTTAGTCTATGAAATAGTTGACAATGCTATTGACGAGGCTTTAGCAGGGTTTTGCACTAAAATTTCGGTCGAAATTTTACCTGACAACTATATAAAAGTTGAGGACAACGGTAGGGGAATACCCACGGGAATACATCAGCAAGAAGGTATTTCGGCGGCAACGGTTGTTTATACCATTCTTCACGCGGGTGGAAAGTTCGGCGGTGGCGGATATAAAGTTTCGGGCGGCTTACATGGTGTGGGCGCGTCTGTAGTTAACGCGCTTTCTGAAAATTTAGAGCTAACTGTTTATGACGGCGAGAATACCCACTTTCAACGCTTTGAGCGTGGCGAATATAGTGAAGAAATGAAAATAATAGGAAAAACCACTAAAACAGGAACAATGGTTAAGTTCAGAGCCGATTCGCAGGTTTTTCCCGTGGTTCATTTTGACTATGATACTTTAAGAGACCGATTTCGTGAACACGCGTTTCTTAACGCGGGGTTAGAAATATCTATTGCCGATTTAAGAGATGAAAACGATGTAAAATCAAAAACCTTCCACTATGAAGGGGGAATTGTAAGTTATATTGACTGGCTTCAAAATAAAAAACGTGCTGATGTTTTGCATGAAGACATTATATATATCAACGGCGTTATAGATGACATTATGGTTGAAGCGGCTTTGCAATATAACACCGATTTTAACAGCGAGGCTATTCGTTCTTTCGCTAACAATATTCACACAGGCGATGGGGGAACTCATGATGCGAGTTTTAAAAAAGCCCTGCAAAAAGTGGTCAACGATTTTTATAAGAAAAACAATGAAGATAAACAAAAAAAATCTAAAAAGCCCACACGAAATCCAAAAGGCAAACAAAAAGAAGATAATCAAGTTTTAAATCTTTCGGGTGAAGCAATAAGAGAAGCGATTAATGCAATAATTAGCGTTAAACTCCCCGAGTGTGAATTTAGGGGGCAGACTAAATCAAAATTGGGCAACCCCGAGGTGGGGCCGGTGGTATATAGAATCATATCAGAAAAATTGACATATTATTTTGAGGAAAATCCTGAAACTGCTAATGCAATCGTCCAAAAATCTATAAACTCACAAGCGGCAAGAGATGCGGCAAGGCGCGCAATGGAAGCAAAACGTAAGTCCGCTTCAGACGGTGGGCTACCCGGTAAACTTTCAGACTGCTACAGCAAAGAAAAAGAAAAAACCGAAATATATATTGTGGAAGGTGATTCAGCGGCAGGAAGCGCCAAGAGCGGACGGGACAGTGAATTTCAGGCAATTCTGCCCATGTGGGGGAAGATGCTTAACGTTGAAAAATCCCGAATAGAAAAGGTGTTCGGGAACGAAAAGCTCTATCCCTTAGTTAAAGCGTTAGGGACAGGTTTAGGCGAGGACTTTGATTTAACCAAGTTAAGATACGGCAGGGTGGTTATAATGGCGGATGCTGATGTTGACGGCTCACATATCAGAACATTGTTGTTGACTTTCTTTTTCAGATTTATGCGACCGCTTATTGAAGAAGGACACATTTATATTGCACAGCCGCCGCTGTTTGCCATAAAACGCGGAAAGCAAATCAGATATGCCTATGACGACCATCAAAGAGACGTTTTTATTAAAGAATTATCGGGGGACAACCCTTCACAAAAGGTTGAAGTCGAAAGATATAAAGGTTTGGGTGAAATGAGTGCAGACCAACTTTGGGACACAACAATGGACCCTTCAAAACGAACTATGCTTAAAGTAGAAATTGATGATGCGGCAAACGCTGATTTAGTCTTCTCAATTTTAATGGGCGACAAAGTTGAACCACGCCGCGAATTTATCGAAGCAAATGCGCGTTACGTTTCAAATCTTGATATATAGAGAGGTTTTTTAGTGATAAGTATAGAATATGACAATACCATAGAAGAGATTAAGAAGGGGTATCATAAGTTCCGCTTTAAGTTTTCGTTAGTGCGAACAGTTGCTATGACTGTTTTTTTCGGCGCGACGTTTGTCCTTGCCGCCGACATTTTTATAAAGTCAGAGCCAAACGAAAATTATATAAGCGCGCTCACTATGGCTTTATGCCTTGCCCTTTTGGTGTGGCAGTGGGTTAAACCTTATGTGACTCTTAAAAGATTAGTCTCGACTATTGAACAGCTCCCCGATGAAAGATATTGTGCTAAGTTTTATAACGAAAAAATTATAATCGAGACTATTATAAGAGAGAAGAATCAAGGCGAATTGGGGGAAGAAAAAGTTGTCCCCAATGAGTATAGCTTTTCAAGCGACCGATTGGAGTCTTTTGTCGATGATGAAATGTTTTTGTTGTTTGTTAACCGTTCGCTGATTTACATTTTTCCTAAAAGATGTTTCAGCGAAGAGCAAATAGCCGCGCTCTCAGAATATTTTAACGATAAGGGAATATAAGGGAGGAATTAGTATGCCACAAACTTCTTTGATACAGGTTAAAGTTGATGAAGAATTTAAAGTAGAGGTTGACAATTTGTTTTCCGATTTGGGATTTGACACGTCAACGGCTATACGGATTTTTTTAAGGCAGGCACTTAAATGGCGCGGTTTACCTTTTGAGGTAAGCCAAATCCCGAACGCTGAAACCATAGAAGCGATAGAAGAAGGCGAAAGGCTTTTAAAAGACCCGAACGCAAAACGATATACAAATTTTTCTGAGATTTTAGAAGAGGTTAAGAATGAAATATCAAATACTTAGAACTTCTAAATTTAAAAAAGACTTAAAAACGGCAATAAAAAGAGAATATAAAATTGAACTATTGCAGGAAATTGTAGATAAGTTATCAAAAGGCGAAAAATTGCCGGAAAAAAACAGAGAACATAATTTATCCGGTGAATATAAAGGTTGTAAAGAGTGCCATATCACTCCCGACTGGCTGTTAATTTATAAAATCGAAAAAGACAAATTGGTATTAATGCTAACCAGAACAGGTACACATTCAGATTTATTTAAAAGTAATTAAGATTGAAAGGTATGTCTAAACATGATTATTAAAATGCACCCGGATGAGAGCGTTAAAATTGTTGAGATTAAAAACGAGATGGAAAAATCGTTCTTGGATTATTCTATGTCGGTAATAGTTTCGCGCGCCTTGCCTGATGTGCGCGACGGGTTAAAGCCGGTGCACAGGAGAATTTTGTTTACCCAATTTAAAAAGGGGCTGACGAACGATAAGCCGTATCGTAAATGCGCCGACATTGTCGGTTCAACTCTCGGTGAATTTCACCCACATGGCGATGCGAGTGTTTATGATGCGTTGGTGAGATTGGCGCAGGACTTTTCAATGCGCTATCCCTTGGTTGACGGACACGGAAACTTCGGCTCGGTTGACGATGACCCACCCGCCGCACAAAGATATACCGAAGCAAAGCTTGCAAAAATATCGGGTGAAATGTTAAGCGACATTAATAAAGACACCGTTGATTGGCGTTCAAACTATGATGACCGTTTGCTTGAGCCTGTGGTGTTGACGGCGCGCTTCCCTAACCTTTTGGTGAATGGAAGTACCGGCATCGCTGTAGGAATGGCAACTAACATTCCCCCCCATAATTTGAGAGAGGTAATTGATGCAGTTTTAATGCTGATTGATGAGCCTGATGCGACTCCCGAACAGTTAATGGGAGTTATAAAAGGGCCTGACTTTCCAACGGGCGGCATTATAATGGGGCATGCCGGTATTCGCTCAGCTTATTATACCGGAAGAGGAAGAATCATTTTAAGAGGAAGGGCTGAAATTGTTGAAGATAAAGACGGCACTAAGATAATAATTACCGAGATTCCCTATATGGTAAACAAAGCGAAAATGGTAGCTGCCATTGCTAACCTGTCAAAGGAAAAGAGAATCGAGGGAATTATCGGAATTCCGCGCGATGAGTCTGACCGCAAAGGTATGCGAGTGGTGATTGAGCTTAGAAAAGACGTTAATCCGCAAGTCGTTTTAAATAAAATATACAGCTTTACACAACTTCAAGATACAGTCGGCGTGATTATGCTTGCGTTGGTTAACGGTGAGCCTAAAATTCTGCCGCTCAAAGACATATTAACCCATTATTTAGACCATCAAGAAGACGTAATTACTCGCCGCACTCGCTATGATTTAGCTAAGGCAAAGGCGCGCGCGTGCTTGTTGCAGGGTTTGGTTTTGGCTTCTGACCACGTTGATGAGGTAATATCAATCTTACGCGAAAGCCGCAATATTCCCGAGGGTAAAGAGCGGCTGATTGAGCGGTTCAAAGATGTCGATATGTCAAAGCTGATTGAGAGAGCTATTTTGGCTCACCCCGAAATAGAATTTGAGCGCGCTGTCGGGTTAAACGCCGAGCAGGCTGATGCGATTGTCGCTATGCGTTTCGGGCAATTGACAGGGCTTGAACGCGAAAAATTAGTGGACGAGCTTTCAGATATAATGGAGAAAATAGCCGAATATTTAGGGATTTTGTCTGAGCGTTCAAAGGTCATGGAGGTAATTGCCGCAGACCTTAAAGATATAAGGGCAAGATACGGTGACGAACGTCGAACATCAATAGAGTCGGTGAGCGGCGAGGTTGATATTGAGGACTTAATTCCGGTTGAGGAAAGTGTTTTAACTTATACAAACATAGGTTATATTAAGCGGCAGCCCGTTGAAGTTTATAACATACAAAAGCGTGGCGGCAAAGGTGTTTCGGGCATGAAGCAGCGCGATGAAGATTTTGTGGAAGACATGTTTATCGCCTCTTCACACGACAACATTTTATTTGTCACCAATCGCGGTAACATGTATAAACTAAAATGTTATGAAGTTCCCGAGGGTTCAAAACAAAGCCGCGGAACAAACATAGTCAACCTTTTGCAACTGTTGCCCGGAGAGCGAATCGCCGCCATGATGAAAACGGCTGACTTTGCCGAGAATAGGTATTTTATCTGTGTAACAAAACAAGGGTTAGTCAAGCGCACAGGGCTTGATAAATACAGGAATATCCGCAAGTCGGGGTTAAGGGCTGTGGGGCTTAACGAGGGCGATGAAATTGCCGCCGCTTATCTCACCGAGGGTGACAGTGCTGTGCTTGTCGCAACTAAAAACGGGCGCGCCATTCTCTTTGACGAGACGACTTTACGCCCGACAGGCAGAATTTCTCACGGAGTAAAGGCGATTAGACTTCGCGGCGATGACACGGTTGTCGGCGCGGCAAAGATTTATGATGAGAACAGCACAATCCTCACCGTAACCGACAAAGGCATGGGCAGACGAACTTTGCTGAACTCATACCGAAAACAGCGCAGGGGCGGTTATGGGGTTTTAAATTATAAAACCGGAGACGAAAAAGGCTCTGTTTGCGGAATTAAGACGATTTATTCTGACGATGACGTTATTTTAATATCTGACAGCGGAATTATAATAAGAATAAGGGCAAACGACCTACGCACGATGGGTCGCTATGCTTCGGGCGTGAGGGTAATGCGCCTCCAAAACGATGGGCGAGTGGTAACCTTCACCCGCACCGAACACGACGATTCCGCCGAACTCGCCGAAGTAGAAGCCGCAAACGAAGAAGATATAAGATTAGCAGAGCTGGCAGAGAGGGATGAACAATTGACAGTTGACAATTGAGAGTTGAGAGTTGAGAGTTGATAGTTATGTAGGGGACGGGCTTGCCCGTCCCGGATTTAACGCGAATTAAAAACCGCCCTTTCAGGGCGGTTTTTATTTTGTTATGCAGATTGATATATAACTCAGGAAATTTCAAGGTGTTGTTTCAAGCCTTGCTGCAATATCTGAGAAAAGTTCACGTTTTTCTTTTCTCCGGCTTCTTTCAGCCACAACGGAATAGTCGCATTAATTTTGACTGATTTTTCCTCAAAATAATTCTTATAAAATTTTGTGTTACAGGCTATAAGTGTCACGATGTCGTCTTCATCGGCTTTAATATCGCGAATGTTTTGCGGCACGGGGAGAGAAACGCCTTGTTTTTCCAACTCATACAACATAAGACACAGGGCATCTTCGGCATTCTCAACACATTCGGGTAATGTCTCGCCTTGAGAATAACAACCTTCAATATCAGGAAAATAAATTGAATAACCGCCCTCTTCTTCTTTTTCAAAAACAGCAGGATAACTGTATTTTGCCATTAAAAACACCTCCTATTTAATACCTGCATCTTTTAAGATTCTGTTTAACGTTCCTTTTTTAACGTCTTCGGTATCGTGTCTGCCAACCTGAAAAACTCGACCGCGACTTGCTCCGACCCAGTTTTCATGCTTTGAACCTTCGGATATTTTGCAACAGCCGTTTTTCTTTAACAGTTTTTTCAGCTCTGAATATTTCATTGTTAATGAATTCCCTTCGTCTACTATTTACATTATACTCCTTTTTATGCGTATTGTCAATAGGTGTTAGAAATTTTAATCACTCTCATCGTCATGCCTATATATGCCTTTGTTCTTTCTGAATTTGTCCATCACTTTTTCAATACGGCAATCCCCATAATTTATTTTATATTTCCATATCAGAATTATCGAGGGCATATTCAATGCATTTTACGACAAGTTTATATAATAAAAACAGCCGCCCGAAAAACAGACGGCATATAAAACAAATTTAATCAAATATGAGTAATTTATATGGTTCAACGCTTAATTCTTCAGCTATTTTAAAAAGAGTGCGCAAAGATATAGGTTTATAACAACCTGCCGCTTCTATTTGTGAGTAATAGGACACAGATATATTCAATTTTTCCGAAAAGGTTTCTTGCGTATATCCTTGCACTTTCCTATAATATGCTATTTTCAATCCAACCTTACGAAACATATCCCTGTATTCGTTTTTTTCCACATTAATCACCCTTTATAATTATAAAGGCTTGACAAGTAAAATAAAACTATGTATAATATTAGTAAATACTACCATATAGGTAGTAATAAATATTTTAAGGAGATTCAAAAATGATTAAATCAGTAAAAAAGAGGATTATGTCGCTATTCTTAGCAACGGTAATCGCAATAAGTTTTATTTCAGGTGGAATGTTAAGTGCGAGTGCGGAAGCTTCCGGCGATGGTTGGTCGTTAGATGGTGATGGGTTGTTGACTATAATGAGTAATACCGGTATGATGAACTGGATAAACAATGGGCGTTCCCATAATAGAGAAGCGGTGCGTATAGTTGTTATTCAAAACGGCGTGACAAGTATAGGCAGTTGGGCATTTGATGGTTGCACGGGGTTGACGAGCGTGACAATCGGTAATGGCGTGACAAGTATAGGCAATTGGGCATTTGCCTATTGCACAGCGTTGACAGAAATAACAATCCCCGACAGCGTGACAAGCATAGGCAGTAGTGCTTTTTCCGGTTGCGCGAAGTTAACGAGTGTGACAATCGGCAACAGCGTGACAAGTACAGTTGAGGGGGCATTTTTCGGTTGCACGGCGTTGACAGAAATAAAAGTTTCAGCCGATAACCAAAATTATAGCGATATAGACGGAGTGTTATTTAATAAAACCGCTACAACTCTTTTGCAATATCCACCCGGAAAGCAAGGGAGCTATACAATCCCCGACAACGTGACAAGTATAGGCGTGAGGGCATTTGGCTATTGCACGGGGTTGACGAGCGTGACCATCGGTAATGCCGTGACAAGTATAGGAGACTTTGCATTTCAATATGCGGGGTTGACCGAAATCACAATCCCCGATAAAGTGACAGGTATACCCAATCAGGCATTTTCCGGTTGTGCTGGGTTGACGAGTGTGACAATCGGCAATGGCGTGACAGTGATAGGCTATGCTGCATTTTCCGGTTGCACGAGATTAACTGAAATAACAATCCCCGATAGCGTAACAAGTATAGAAGCGAGTGCATTTTCCGACACAGCATTTCTTAACAATCAGCCCGATGGAGTAGTTTATGCCGGGAACTGGGTAATCAAATACAAAGGAAGTATGCCCTCAAATACAAGCGTAATATTACGCAATGATACGCGTGGAGTTGCTGATAGTGCTTTTCAGAATCAATTAAATCTAAGTGAAATGCACTTACCAGACAGCGTTGAAAGTATAGGTCATTCTGCATTTGACGGTTGCACGGGGTTAATGGAAATAGAAATACCCAACGGCGTGACAAGTATAGGTGCGTATGCATTTAATCGTTGCACGGGGTTGACGGAAATAATAATCCCCGACAGCGTGACAGGTATAGACCGGGGAGCATTTAGCGGTTGCACAGGGTTGACGGAAATAATAATCCCCGATGGTGTGATAACTATAGGCGAAAGAGCATTTTCCTATTGCACGGGGTTAACGAGTGTGACAATCGGCAACAGCGTGACAAGCATAGGTGATTTTGCGTTTGAGGAGTGCCGGGGATTGATAAGTGTGACACTCGGGAACAGCGTTGAAAGTATAGGAGATTATGCATTTTACCGTTTGGAATTGACGGAAATAATAATCCCCGACAGTGTGATAACTATAGGCGAAAGGGCTTTTTCCTTTTGCACGGAATTGACGGAAATAATAATCCCCAACCGTGTGACAAGTATAGGAGAGAGAGCGTTTTCCAGTTGCACGGGGTTGACAAGTGTGACAATCGGCAACAACGTTGAAAGGATAGACAGAGGGACGTTTTCTAATTGCACAGGTTTGACGGAAATAATAATCCCCGATAGCGTGATAAGTATAGGTAATTCTGCATTTTCCAATTGCACGGGTTTGACGGAAATAATAATCCCCGACAGCGTGACGAGTATAGGCAATATGGCGTTTTCTAATTGCACAGGTTTGACGGAAATCACAATCCCCGACAGCGTGACAAGTATAGGCGATTATGCATTTTCCGGTACGCCATTGCATTATGGATATAACGAAGTGGTTTATGTGGGAAAATGGGCGGTTGCCTATAATGGAACTTTGCCTTCTAACACAAGCATAACATTACGCAATGATACGCGTGGAGTCGCTGATAGTGCTTTCAGCAGTCTGCCAAATCTAACTTCGATAATAATTTCAGATAGCGTGACAAACATAGGCAATTGGGTATTTTACAACTGCACTGAGTTGATGAGTGTAACTTTTAAATCTAAGACACCGCCTTTGTTTGGTGATTCCGATGTTTTTCGAGATGTCCCTTCAAGCATGACAGTGTATGTCCCTTTAGGTGCAAAAATGGTGTATGAAGAAGTTGCAGTGTTGGGGGGTTATGCGATAAAAGAACTTGGTTTATTCCCTTGTGGCGAGCACTGTAAGGGTGTGGAGGAGTGTGACGAGCCTTGCATAAAACCGGTAATCGGCACGGATTGGACGTTAGATGGTGACGGTTTGCTTACTATAACGAGCGATTCCGGTATGCTGGATTGGGCAGGCAACGGGAGAAACTTTCCTGCTAACAGAAACGCGGTTCGTGCGGTTACTATTCAAGACGGCGTAACAAATATAGGCAATGAGACATTTTCCGGTTGCACGGGGTTGACAGAAATCATAATCCCCGACAGCGTGACAAGTATAGGTAATATGGCGTTTTACAATTGCACTGAATTAATGAGCGTGACACTCGGTAACGCTGTTGAAAGTATAGGCAGAGGAGCATTTTCTAATACAGCATGGCATTACAACCAACCTAACGGGTTAGTTTATGCAGGAAATTGGGTAATCGAATATAAAGGAACTATATCTCCAAACACAAGCATAACATTACTAAATGATACGCGCGGGGTTGCCGACAGTGCTTTTCAAAACCAATCAAATCTAACCGCAATAGCAATCCCCGATAGTGTGATAAGTATAGGCTATTCCGCATTTTCCGGTTGCACGGCATTGACCGAAATAACAATCCCCGACAGCGTGACGAGTATAGGCAACGCTGCATTTGCTAATTGCGCAGGGTTGACAAGCGTGACAATCGGCACCGGCGTTATAAGTATAGGCACTGCTGCATTTGCTGCCTCTTTCTTTGTGAGTACTAGTTTGACGAGCGTGGTTTTTAAATCTCAAACTCCGCCGGTACTTGACTATGAAGTTTTTTTCGGTGTCCCGTCAAGCATGACAGTGTATGTCCCGATGGGTGCGAAAGCGGCTTATGAAGCTGTAGGTGAGTTGCGCAGATTCAATATTATTGAAGGTGAGCCAAAGCATGAATACAGACTCGGCGACTGTAACCATGACGGCAAAATTAATATAGCCGATTTAACTTATCTCAAACGAGTTGTTGTGGGATATATGCCGGAAATTTTCATAAACCACCCCGAATGTTGGCTTGACCCCGAAACAAGGGCAGAGGAAAACCCCATGCCCAAAGCGGCAGATATAACACGGCTTAAAGATTTTCTCACAGGGAAATCGAGAACTTTGACTGATTGACACAAATGCTGTAGGGGACGGGCTTGCCCGTCCCGGATTTACTGCGAAACAAAAACCGCCCTTCAGGGCGGTTTTTTCTAATGTCATATCGCTTCATTTCGCGCCGCGACAATAGTCTCATACAGCTTTTGTGCGGTTTGTTCAAAACTTAGTCCTGTTGAGTCTATAAGAACTGCATCTTTTGCTTGTTTGAGGGGGGCTATTTCGCGGTGTGTGTCGTTATGGTCGCGCTTTCTCAACTCCTCTAACACCTCTGAATAGCTGATTTGCGCGCCTTTCTCGATGAGTTCTTCGTGGCGACGTTTGGCTCTTTCGGTGTCGGCGGCGGTTAAGAAGATTTTTACGTCAGCGTTGGGTAATATAACCGTGCCTATATCTCTGCCGTCCATGATTACCGAGTTAGTTTCTGCCATGTCGCGTTGAAGCTTTAGCAAAAACTCACGAACAAAAGGGAGTTTTGAGACATCTGATGCCCACATCGAGACCTCGTCACGTCTGATTTTCTCGCTCACGTCTTCGCCGTTTGAAAACACCCTCTGCTCGCCGTCAATAAGCTTGATTGAAAGTTTCAGCTTTCCTTCAATTGTTTTGCGAACCTCTTCCTCATCATTAACGCCGACTCCTTTTTCACTGCAAAACAGTCCGACTGCGCGATATAATGCCCCCGTATCGACATAGACAAACCCTAATCGTTTTGCCAAATTGCGTGATAAAGTGCTTTTTCCCGAACCTCCGGGGCCGTCAATTGCTACTTGCATATTTTTTAGTCCTTTCTATTTAATCTTATCCCTTTATCGACGAAATTAAAAATTATTTCGCTCACAAAGATGAAAGGGCAGAAATACTGACTTTTTTGGATTTCGTTGATGATGATTTTTGGAAAATATGTTTATAGGATTGGGTTTCGCCAATATTGGTCACATCAATCTCTTTTATAACATCTTTTTCCATGAGCCACGGCAGGGCTTTTCGAGTTTTCTTAAATTTCATTCGCCTTACCTCGTTTACGCTATCGACTTACCGACTTCCATCTCCTCTAAAATGTCCTCGTATGAAAAGTCATTTATATCATCGCTACCGTGACTGTTGCCATAGATGAATTTCAAAACATTCTTCAAAAACCATTCCTCGTCCGTATAATCAATCAATTCAGAATGAATCATAGCATAATGGTCTTTATGCTTAAGTTTTGTGGCGATATAGACCCGTGTTCCGTCCGGCTCTACCCAATGTCTATCCATAAGAGCCTCCTTGATGAAAGATTCATCTAAGGTTTCATAAATCTTTTCAAGTGAATATTTTTTCTCGGCGAGTATTTTTTCCTCATTCATTTTAACCTCGACTTTATACATAATGCACCTCTCTGTTTAATATTTTTTCCACTTAACCTATCGCCGCAAGATACCCTGTGCTGAATGCTATTTGCAGGTTGAATCCTCCTGTTAGGGCGGCTACGTCAATTACCTCGCCGCAAAAGCGCAGGTTCTCGACTATTTTCGACTCCATGGTTTTGGGGTTAATTTCTTTTGTGTCAACGCCGCCATCGGTAATCACGGCGTTTTCTGCTTGAAAGCCTGTAAAAGTGAACTTGAAGTTCTTCATTAGTGTTATTATTTTTTGTCGCTCGTGTCGGGTTATTTCGTTTACCCTCTTTTCGGGTTCTATTCCGACTTTTTTGACAAAAGGTGGAATGACTTTAGCGGGTAAAATTTTATTCAGCGAGTTGATAAACTGCTTGTTTTTACTCTCTGCGAAGTCTCTGAGAAGTCGCTTGTCTAACACAGCTTGGTCGAGAGCGGGTTTAAAGTCAATTGATATAGTATAGCGTTCTTGTTCGGATTGTTTGATATAACTGCTTAGTGTTAATATTAACGGGCCTGACAGTGCCGTGGGGGTGAAAAGCATTTCTCCCAGCCCCTTGTAGAGTGACTTGTTTGAATGACGCTCGTGAAGACAAACGCCGACATTTTTTAAGGACAGACCGGACATTCCACCCAAAAGAACTTTTTCTGCAACTTCAATTGGAACTAACGAGGGTTTAAGCGGGATTATGGTATGCCCGAACTCCGATGCTAAACTGTAACCGTCACCGGTTGAGCCGGTCTTGGGGTAGGACATGCCGCCGGTGGCTATGATTATTTTTGTCGCATTGTATGTCTGCTTTTCGCCGTGCAGGGTGAACAGAACGCTTTTTGTTGCACGAGTTATTCTGTCGCGAATTACCTCTATTTTGAGCCGCCTTGTTTCTTTGAGCAGGGCGTTCACTATATCTTGTGCTTTGTCAGAAACGGGAAAGACCCTGCCGCCGCGTTCGGTTTTCAGCGGAACACCTATTTTCTCGAAGAAGTCCATTACATAGCGGCTGTCACACGCGCTCAACGCGCTGTAGAGAAAGCGTGCGTTTTTTGGAATATTTTTCATCATTGTTTCGATGTCACAGTTGTTTGTGAGGTTACAACGTCCTTTTCCTGTTATGGCGAGTTTGCGCATTAGCTTTTCGTTGCGCTCGATTATGGCGACTTTCACTCCTTGGCGTGCCGCGTGAATTGCGGCAAAAACGCCTGACGCTCCGCCGCCAATTACAATGACATCATATATTGGGGACAATTTTTTCTTTCCCCCCCATATACGGTTGAAGTGCGCGCGGAATACTAACCGTGCCGTCGGCGTTCAGGTTGTTCTCGAAGAAACAGATTAGCATACGTGGCGGCGCGACAACGGTGTTGTTCAGCGTGTGGGCGATATATTTTTGCCCGTCTTCGCCTTGAACGCGGATAGCCAATCTTCTTGCTTGGGCATCCCCCATATTTGAGCAACTTCCGACTTCAAAATATTTTTGTTGGCGCGGCGACCACCCCTCAATGTCCACAGAGCGGACTTTTAAATCTGCCAAATCGCCCGAGCAACACTCTAACGCCCTCACGGGAATGTCAAGCGTTGTGAAAAATTCAACTGTGTTTTTCCAGAGCTGTTCATACCAAAATTCGCTGTCTTGCGGCTTGCAGACGACAATCATTTCTTGCTTTTCAAATTGGTGTATGCGATAGACACCGCGCTCTTCTAAGCCGTGCGCCCCGACTTCTTTGCGAAAACAGGGTGAATAGCTTGTTAGTTTATGGGGAAGTTCTTGCTCTTTTATTATGGTGTCTATATATTTGCCAATCATACTATGCTCTGACGTTCCGATTAAGAATAAGTCCTCGCCCTCTATTTTATACATCATGCCTTCGAGTTCGGCGAAAGACATCACGCCGCTGACCACGCTCTCCCTAATCATATACGGGGGAATGGTATAAACAAAACCTCTGTCAATCATGAAGTCGCGCGCATACGAAAGAATAGCGGAATGAAGCCGCGCCACATCACCACTCAAGAAGTAAAAGCCGTTGCCGGAGGTTTTACGCGCACTTTCTATATCAATTCCGCTGAAACTTTCCATCAGTTCGACATGATAAGGCACCTCAAAATCGGGGACTTTCGGCTCTCCGAAGCGGCAGACCTCGACATTTTCAGAGCTGTCCGCTCCGATAGGTGTGTGCGGCGAAATCATCTGCGGAATCTGCAACATAAGCTCTCTGACTTTTTCTTCAAGCTCTCTTTCCTCCCCCTCTAAAGAGGCAAGCTCATCGTTAAAGCCGACGACCTGTTGCTTCGCATCTTGCGCTTCTTGTTTCATGCCTTTTGCAAAAAAGCCGCCTATTTCTTTGCTAATCTTATTACGCAACGCGCGTAGTTCGTCACAGCGCGCTCTAATCTTGCAAAACTTTTCATGAGCCGCGACAACCTCATCCACAAGAGCTAATTTTTCTTCTTTAAACTTTTTTCTTATATTTTCTTTGACCATTTCGGGGTTTTGGCGCAAAAACTTTATATCAAGCATATCTTCTCCTTTAAATTGCTAATTTATTTATAATTTCTTTAAGCTCGTCATCGGTTGCGAGAACTATTTCGAGGGTTATTTTGTTCTTTGTTTTGTTTATTCTTACGGGTTTTTCGAGGGCGTTGCTCAAAGACAGTTGAGCCTCAACATAAAAGTTATCCCGTTGAGCGTTTTCATCGGGGGGGAATGTCTGTGTGCTAACCGCGGTGTTTGTTCTTTCAGCGTGAGCGTTTTTCATCAACCTTTCTAAGGCGTGGACGGACAATCCGCTATTTTTAATTCTAACCGCGTATTCAAGAATCTCGTCATCGCTTTTTGCCGACATAAGAACTTTGCAGTGCCCCTTAGAAATCTCCCCTTTGCGCACCATAGTCAACACCGTGTCAGGCAAAGATAAAAGCCGCAACGCGTTTGTGACAGAAGAGCGCGCTTTGCCGATTTTCTTTGCAACATCTTCTTGTTTCATGCCGTATTTATCAATTAAATCACGATAACCCATAGCTTCTTCAATCGGGTTTAAGTCTTCTCGTTGAAGGTTTTCGATGAGGGCAACCTGCATGACTTGAACGTCTGTCAGCTCCATAATCCGCACGGGGAGTTGAGAAAGCCCGGCAATTCTTGCTGCACGCCAACGGCGTTCCCCTGCTATTATTTTATAGCCGTCACCACAAGGGTGGACGATTAACGGTTGAATTATTCCGTGGGCGGCGATTGATTCTGCTAAGTCCGCTAACTTTTCGTTGTCAAAATCTTTGCGCGGTTGGTCGCGGTTCGGTTCAATTTCGTTTATATTGAGGGAAGTAATCGCCTCGTTTTCGTCCGCCAACGGGTCTTCGCCGAAAAGGTCTTGATAGTTATCACCCAATCCTGATTTCTTAGCCACTTACACGCACCCCCCGTTCAAACTTTCTCAAAACTTCGCCACTGAGTTTTATGTAGGCTTCCGCGCCTTTTGACGCGCTGTCATAATAAACGATAGGTTGTCCGTGACTTGGGGCCTCGGCGATTTTAACATTGCGCGGAATTTCTGTTTGAAAAATCGTTTCAGGTGGAAACTTCTTGCGAATGTTCAGCATAACGTCACGATTAATGGTCAGCCTTTTGTCAAGCATGGTGAAGACAATCCCCATAACTTGAAGATTGCGGTTGGCTTTTTTCTTCACACGTTTAACGGTTGAGAAAAGCTCGGCGACACCCTCAAGGCTATAGGGTTCACACTGCATAGGGATAATAATTCTGTCACTCGCGCACAAGCCGTTTAAGGCGAGAACATCTAAAGCAGGCGGGCAGTCGATAAAAATCACATCATAGTTGTCACGAATTTGGGTGAGTGCTTTTCTCAACTGCATATTTCGATTTTCAAGGCGCAAGAGATTAATTCCGGCGTGCGCTAAACTTTGTGTCGCGGGAATAATGTCAACGTTTTTAAAGCCTGTTTTAACGACAGTCTCGCTCGGGCGCGCATCACCCATAATCAATTCATAGGTGGTGTTATTGAGTGCCGCTTTTTTAATGCCAAAACCACTGCTGGCATTGCCCTGCGGGTCAAGGTCAACTAACAAAACTTTCTTTCCGCTCTTGCCCAAAGCCGCCGAAAGATTTATTGCGGTGGTGGTTTTAGCGACACCGCCTTTTTGATTAACTATTGCAATTACCATTTTTTACTCCTAATTTTACCTTCCAAATTTTTATCCGCGCAATTAATAGCCGCGAACACGTCTATTAATTAATTATAACATAAATCTGCGCAGAAATAAACCCCAAAACAAAAAATTGTAAAAATCATGAAAAAACCACACCCCAAAGCAACAAACTTTGTAGATATGGTCTTTTCTAATATGGAAGGGTTCGGGTTGGCGTATTTATGTTCCACGTGGAACTATGAGAGTCAATTAAAATAATTGCTTGGAGTCCCCTCTTGACTTAATGGGTTCTATGTGATATAATAAACAAATAAACAAATAAACATATAAACAATGTTGTGAGGTGATACTATGGAAACTACAGCTAACCGTTGGGGAAATGCTCTTGGCTTTCGCATTCCCAAATCGTTACAGGATATTTCAAATATTCACGATAAGACGAAAATCAAAATCGAAGCTGAACCGAATCGACTGATTATAACAAAAATCCCTGAACGCTTGACGTTAGAGGCTATTTTTGAAAATTGGGATGGCGAAAAATACGACAGCTATGACTGGGGCGAGCTTGAAATGCCTGCCGGAAAGGAAATGATATGAGCTTTCAACAGGGGGACATAGTTATCGTAAATTTCGACCCGACTCTTGGACATGAACAAGCGGGACGGCGTCCTGCTTTAGTTGTCAGCAAAGGGCTTTACAATCAAAACACAAATCAGATACTCGTATGTCCTATAACATCAAGAGCAAAGCCGCTTCCTATGAGAATTAAACTTGATAGTAGAACGAAAACACAGGGATTTATCATGTGCGACCAAATCAGAACGTTCGATATTGATGCGCGAAAGCCCAAATTTGCCGAAAAGCTCCCGGAAGACACTTTGGAAAAGATTAAACAAACCGTTTCAGCCATAATCATATAGGCAACCTCTGAAAACTTTTCAAAATTCTTGACTTAATGTGTTCTATGTGATATAATAATCATATAGAACACAATTTTTTGAGGAGGTCTTATCATGGAAACAACTTTACAGCTTGCTTCATGGGGAGACTCAACTGCTTTGAGAATCCCAAAAATTTTTTTGCGACAGTTAAACATGACTGACAAATCAACTGTAAAAATCAAGATTAACCACAACAACGAACTAATTGTCACGCCATATGTAAAGCGAATGACAATTCAAGAACGCTTTGCAATGTATCCGGGGGATTATATGAGAGAAGTAGAACTTGATTGGGGCGAAGATGTAGGGGAGGATTTTATATGACTACTACAATAAATCGTTGGGGAACAGATTATGGGATTAGAATAACAAAGCCTATACTTGAGCAATTTCCCATTAGTGATAAACAAAAATTAAGTGTTGAAATTGAGGGAGATAGAATTATTTTTACGCGTTCTAAAGAAGTCAAACCACACAAATCGCTTGCAGAATATTTGAAAGAATACGGTTGGGACGGTAAAACCCCTGAATTAACGAAAGAGGACAAAGAATGGTTGAATATGTCTGCAGTCGGGGAGGAAATAGAATGGTAAAGCAAGGAGATATAATTAAAACAGACCTTGACCCGACAAAAGGACACGAACAAGCAGGTTATCGCCCCGCCCTCGTAATCAGTCCGCCCCTCTTCATGCAAGCAAGCAATTTAACGCTGATTTGCCCAATCACTAACACAGATAGAAAACGGGCAATGCACATTAAGCTTGAAAACACACAAACAACAGGATTTGTAATGACCGACCAAATAAGGGCGATAGACCTTAAAAGCAGACCGTTTCGTATAATAGAACGTGTTTCAAAGGATTTTGCGGAAGTTATATCCAACCTCATCAAAGCTTCGGTTGACATCTTAGAGGAGTATTAGTCATCTTTATTCTTGACAAAAAGTGATACATGTGATATAAATAGATATAATATCACATAAAGGAGGTCTTATCATGGAAACAACTTTACAGCTTGCTGCATGGGGAGGCTCAACTGCTTTGAGAATCCCAAAAAATATCTTACAACGATTGAATTTAAACGAAAAATCAACGGTTAAAGTTAGAATTGACAATGATGAAATAATCATAAAACCTGTTTATCCCCACAAAACACTTAAAGAACGTTTTGAAGGGTGGGTCGGCAACTATGAATTAACCGATGAAGATAGAGAATGGCTCAATTTAGAACCAATGGGAGAAGAAGTTTGAAAATAAATCACCGTAAATATAGGAGAACATATTTTCAAAGCGCGTTTGTGCAGAAAGGGCATGTCTAAAAGAATGAAAAACGGAAAACCCGAACACGGCGATATTATCAGAGTGAATCTAAATCCTACGTTGGGGCATGAACAATCGGGAACTCGCCCTGTATTGGTTGTGAGCGAGGGTGGGCTTGCCCCCACCCCCTTTCTTCTAAACACCTATTTCGGGACGGAAAGGCTATAAAACATCTGCAAATTGCGGGACGGGCAAGCCCGTCCCCTACAATCATTGTCAATTGTCAATTGTACATTGTCAATTGTTCGTCAATTGTCCGTCAGTTTTATCCTCACCAAATACTCTATATATTCATCCGTTTTGTTCTGTTCGCTTGTGCAGCTTATTCCTGCTTCTTTCATGGTTTTTATTGTTTGGTTAAAGCTGTTGATGTAAAGACCCACTTGTTTGAATTGCCAGTTTCTCTTTTCTCTTTTGGGCGTGTCTGTTTTGGTGGTGGCAGCTATTACCTCGTCTATAAACTTGTCCGTTTGGGCGGTGTTGAGTTGCAATGCGCTGATTTTTTCAACCGCCCCGATTCTAAGCTCATTGGGAAGTTTCAATAACGCCCGCGCTTGTCTTTCGTTAAGTCTATAACGCAATACCGCCGCTTTTTCTTCATCAGTGAGCCTAAGAAGCCTAAGTTTATTCGCCACGGTCGACTGTGCCACACCGAGTTTCGCCGCCGCTTCTTCTTGAGTAATTCCAAAATGTTCAATCAACCCCTTTATCGCCAAAGCCTCTTCTATAAAATTGAGGTCTGAGCGTTGTATGTTTTCGAGAATAGCCAATACTGCTGAATTTCTGTCGTCTGCCTCGATGACTATTGCGGGAATGGTGTCAAGACTGATTAACTTTGCCGCGCGTAGACGGCGTTCGCCCGAAATAAGCTCATAGGGGCGTTCGCCACTCACACGCCGAACAGTGATGGGTTGCAACACCCCGTTTTGCTGAATACTCACCGCAAGTTGTGAGAGTTCATAATCGTCAAAAATAAATCGCGGCTGCGACGGATTGGGCGCAATCTCTGCCACAGGAAGTTCAACCACGTTGTTGACCGCCCGCACTATCGGTTCGCTCTCATTAATTTGTTGTTCGCTGTGTTGTTCTTGCTTTTGAAAAATCGGAATAAATCCCATTTATCCTTCCCTCCTTGTGTTGGAATATAACCATAACCACATTATAGCAGAAAATATTTCAATATTCCACCCAAAAGTTTCGACACGCCACAGCGGCAGAAAACAACAAAAACCCTCTTTTGACATTTCAAAGAGGGTTTTTAGAAATATTTACTCTGTTTCTTGGGTATTGTGTCGGCGTTTGCGATATTTTTCTGATTACAACGAGAGAACGTTTGTCGCCCGATGGCAACGCGTATCTGAAAACCTCCTCGACTTTTCCTCCTAACGTTTTTATGGCGGTGGTGGCTTCGGCTGTCTCGTCGCGTTCTCCCTTCATTGCGGCGAAAAGACCGCCGACTTTGACTAAGGGCAGAACATATTCCACCAAAGCCGAAAGATTTGCAACGGCTCTTGAAATTCCGACGTCGAACTTTTCTCGAAACTCGTCTTTGCGTGACAACTCCTCGCTTCGCGCATGGATAATCGAAAAGTCAAGCCCCAACTCTGCCTTTAAAAACTCAAGGTAGGTTGTTCTTTTTTTCAGACTGTCAACCAAAGTCAACTCTAAATCAGGGCGCGCGATTTTCAAGACAACGCCCGGGAACCCGGCACCCGTTCCAATGTCAATTATAGATGTTCCACGTGGAACATCATGTAGTAGCTCAAGTGGCAACGCGCTGTCTATATAGTGCTTCTCAAATATTTCATCGTTTTGCGTTATCCGTGTTAAATTAACTTTGGCGTTATATTCGAGCATGAGCTTGCTCATTTTATTTAAAAGGAATGTCTCGCGCTCAGAGAAAACGTAGTTCATGGTTCACACCTCCTCTTGTGGCAACAACGGCGACATAGCGGAAGATGTTGCGATTAGCAACACTGATATGTCGGCAGGGTTGACTCCCGATATGCGCCCCGCCTGCCCGATTGAGAGCGGCTTGTGGAGGTTCAGCTTCTCTTGCGCCTCAATTCGCAAACCCTTGATTTTTGAGTAATCAAGAGCCGGCGAGAGTTTTCGGCGTTCAAGCTTTCTCATTTGTTTGATTTGTTCGGTCTGGGTTTTGATGTAGCCCTCATATTTAACGGCTATTTCTAACTTATAGACTAACAAAGGGGTTAAGTTGCTTAGGCTTATCAACGGCGCGAATTTAATAAGAGCTTCATAAGAAAGTTGCGGACGTTTAAGCAGTTCATACAGGCGAACGCTTTGAGAGATTGGCGTTGTCCCCTTTTCAAGCAACATTGCGTTCAGCTCGTCACAAAATCTGACACTTGTTTTCTTTAAAAGTTCAAGCTCGTGTGCCAACTTTTCTTCAAGCGCGCACAGTTTTTGATAGTTTTCTTTGGTTTGAAGCCCTATTTCATAGCCGATTTTAAGCAGTCGTTCAGGGGCATTGTCTTGCCTTAATATAAGACGGTATTCTGAACGCGAGGTCATCATTCGGTAAGGTTCAACGCACCCTTTAGTGACTAAATCGTCAATCAACGTTCCGATGTATGATGAGGCGCGGTCTAAGATTAACGGCTCTTTGTTTGCAATAAGGCGTGCGGCGTTGACACCGGCAATCAGCCCTTGCGCCGCCGCTTCTTCATAGCCCGATGTGCCGTTGAACTGCCCTGCCCCGAAAAGCATTTTAATGTTCTTAAACTCTAACGTGGCATGCAACTGCAAAGGCTCGGCGCAATCGTATTCAATAGCATAGCCCGGGCGAATTACCTCGACATTTTCAAGACCTATTATGGTTCTCATGAGTTTAAGCTGAACATCTTCAGGCAGGGAAGAGGACAGCCCTTGCAGATACAGCTCGTCTGTATCGGTTCCCATTGGCTCAATAAAGATTTGATGTCGCTCTTTATCGCCAAAGCGGACAACCTTATCTTCAATACTCGGGCAATAGCGTGGCCCGACACCGCGAATCTCGCCACTGTAAAGCGGTGAACGTTCAAGGTTTTTGAGTATGATGTCATGGGTGTCTTTATTGGTGAATGTAATGTAACACGGAAGCTGTTTTCCATAACCGCTTTCATCGGGAAAGGAAAAACGTGGAGCGAACTCGTCCCCGTCCTGTTGAGCAACTTTGCTGAAATCTACTGAGCGACGATGAACTCGCGGGGGAGTACCTGTTTTAAACCGCCGTATAGACATTCCCAAATCTATAAGCGATTCAGTAAGAGCAGTCGGCGCGCAAAGACCATCGGGCCCGCCTTCATAACTCGATTCGCCGATAAAGATTTTGCCGCCCAAATATGTTCCGGTGGTTATTATAACCGCGCGCGCCCCATAAAACGCGCCCTGTTTAGTTCTAACACCTGTTGTTATACCTGCTTCAACACAAATTTCAACGACTTCGGCTTGTTTTAGATATAAGCCCGGCTGTTTTTCAAGTGCGTTTTTCATATATCGGCTGTATTTTGCTCTGTCGCTTTGAACCCTAAGCGAGTGAACCGCCGCGCCCTTTCCGCGATTTAGCACGCGCGCTTGCAGGGCAGTGGCATCAGCTGCCCTACCCATTTCACCCCCAAGGGCATCAATTTCAGAGACGATTTGACCCTTCGCACTTCCGCCCACAGACGGGTTGCAAGGCATATTCGCCACGGTGTCAGGCGAGAGGGTAAAAATCGCGGTTTTCATATTCAACCGCGCCGCCGCCAAAGCCGCCTCACACCCGGCATGTCCCGCCCCAATCACAATAACATCAAAATTTTCAAGTTTATATTCTTTCACTTTTCTAAGCGCGCCCTTTCTTAAATTTTTATGCTATTTTTATTATATAATATTTTTATAAAATTTACAAGTGAAATTTTTTGAAGGTGTTGACAAAAGTCACAATATATTGTACAATATAAAGTACAATGATGAAAGGGTTGAAGTTTATGTTAGCTGTAAATTACTCCACCATTCGCAATAAGCTAAAAGATTATTGTGACAAAGTAACAGATAGTTACGAAACAGTTATTGTTACCCGAAAAGATGAAAAAAACGTTGTTATTATAAGCCTTGAAGAATACAACGCACTTATCAAAGCCTCTAAAAACGCCGCTTATTTGGATATGCTTGACCGCTCAATGGGACAAATTGCGAGGGGTGAAGGCAAAATCCATGAGCTGATAGAGGTAGATGATGACTAAAATTTGGTCTGATAAAGCGTGGGATGATTATCTTTCGTGGCAAACGGAAGATAAAAAAACGTTAAAACGCATTAACCAACTCGTGAAAGATATTGAACGAAACGGGCTATCTAAAGGAATAGGTAAGCCCGAGCCGCTGAAATATCCGCAAGGCATGGAGCAGAAAAATAGACCACGCAAACAGGCTTATTTACAACTTTGACGAGAAGAAAAACTTGTTATTATACGCTTGTAAGGGGCATTATGACGATAAATAAATAGCTCGCAAATTAGAAAAAACCGCCCTGAAAGGGCGGTTTTTGTTTTGGGATTGTCTTGCTGATAATTGTTTACAGATTCAGCCACAAAGCGGGGCGAACGCCGTAGTTGTTGTCGACACGGTGACCGCCGAGAAAGATGTTGCCGTCACCATTTGCTATATATTATTAGTATCCATTTGCAGTTGCGCCGTGTACAGCTTGCTCGTGGGTAAATCCATCGAATTCCAACATCTCTATCAAACTTTGCCGTGAAAAAGAAGAAACCCCCAAGAAATTTTTTGCAGATTTTGCTGCTTGCTCGTACCAGTCAGCACCACAATTATCTGCTCCGTAAGCCGCCTCACTGTAGGCATATCCCTCAAATTCCAATTGCTCAATTAACCCGGTATAAGAAAACGCTGTAATCTTCAAGTATTCTTTCGCCGACTTTAAAGCGTTCTGCTCGCCCATAGTTGCACCTTGTGCCTGCCTTGTTTCGTCAGTTGCACCTTGTGTCTCCCTTATTTCGTCTAACCGATAAGCACAAATTAAAAATCGTTCGTGTTTTTGAAAAATTCGCCGAACTTTATAAAGATGATTTTAAATAAATTTTTAAGGTGCGTTGTCAAGGTCAAGTAGTGTTTTTTCGCTTGTTTTGAATGTTGACATTTCTTTTCAAATATGATATACTATATCCTATAGAGTATATCCATCGCTTGAAAGGAGTTTTTGATGAACGGGACGAGAACACTTCGCGTAAATCGCTGGGGTAATGGCTTGGGAATACGTCTTCCAAAAGATTTCGCCGAGAAGGAAGGAATTACCGAAACTTCACGGGTAGAGGTGAGCATAACCGATAAGGGATTAATGATAACCCGTGCAAAGGAACCGCGCAAACACATTCCTCTTTCAGAGCGGCTAAAAGGGTGGGACAGCAAACCATATGAGCTTTTGGACGAGGACAGGGAGTGGCTTAATATGAAAAGCGTGGGGGACGAAGTGGAATGGTAAAGCAGGGTGACATTATAAAGACCGATTTAGAGCCAACAAAGGGACACGAACAGTCGGGATATCGCCCTGCTGTTGTAGTTAATAACGTTTCGCATTCACGGGCAAGTAATATGATTTTAGTTTGCCCTGTCACTAACACCGACAGAAAAAGCCCTCTGCACGTTAAATTAGAAGGAATGGCAACAACGGGTTTTGTTATGTGTGACCAAATTCGGTCTGTAGACCTCAAAGCACGTGAATATAGAATTATAGAAACGCTTGACGAGGACACGCTTTGGGAAATATGCGATATTGTCAAAGGTTCGGTTGATATAGAAACCGCGAATATGTGAAAAACCGCCCTGAAGGGCGGTTTTTGTTTCGCAGTAAATCCGGGACGGGCAAGCCCGTCCCCTACAGTCCGCAATTATTAAGCTCCAATGACAAACCCCGGGTGTCTCATAATGAAACCTTTCAAAAACGTCAAATCTGCCGCATTAATTCTGCCATCAGCGTTTATATCGCACTCGTCATTAACCGAAAAGCCGGGTGCCATTACCAACACTCTTTTCAAATAAGTAATATCGGCTACATCGATTTTGCCGTCTTGATTACAGTCGCCGCGTATAAAAACGGGCGGCTGAATAATTTCCACTAAAGTAACACCCCCCGAAACATACTCAACATCAAGCGTTTTCGCATTTATATCCGAAACGCTTGAAAGGTTGGCTACAATCGAAATCTCTTGAAGCACATCAACGGGAGCATTATCCAAAACCTCTAATTCCAAAGTCACAAGCAACTCGCCGCTATAACTGCCAAGCCCCTCAGCCGAAAGAACCACACGCGAATAACCGGAAGAATTCCCAATAAAACTATCCCCTATACGCATGCCGCCCACGTCACTAAAACCTGTTAATTTTAATCCGGCAGGAATGTCAAAGTACAAAACCGCAGAGTTAATTCCCGGGTTACCGCCCGAGCTATTGTCAACTATATCGTTATACTCTACAGTCACCGGAACACTGACAACCCCTACACCGGATGAAGTACTCACTTTTCCAACACTAACAACAACAGGCTCAACATCATCATCAAAATCAACTTCAACAATATTAAACCCACTCAACTCACTTTCAGCTTCATAAGCCGCTTTAGCACCTATTGGGACATACACTGTCATGCTTGATGGGACATTCCCGAAAACACTCCATAAAGCAAAAAACGGCGGCATTTGAGATTTGAATGTTACACTTTTCAATTCTACGCAACAGTAAAATGCAGAGCTTCCTATAGTTGTAATGCTGTTGGGAATTTTTATCTCTCTCAAATTTATGCAATTAAAAAACGCAAAGCTTTCTACACTTGTCGCGCCTTTGGGGATTATGATTTCCGTCAAACTTGTGCAACCCATAAACGCTCCCTCTCCTATACTTTTCGTGCCCCCACCTATGGACACACTTGTCAACCCCGTGCAATCGCTAAATGCACCACTGCCTATACTTATCACGCTGTCGAGAATTATTATTGAGGTTAGATTTGACAAACTTGCGAAAGCACCACTGCCAATCGCTCTCGTATCATTGCGTAATGTTATAGTTGTGTTTGTGGGCATTTCTCCTTTATAGCCGACCGCCCATTTTCCTACATAAACTACCCCATCGGGCTGATTATTGAATAATGCCGTGCCGGAAAATGCTGAACTACCTATACTTGTCACGCTATCGGGGATTTTTATTTCTGTTAACTTTGTGCAATCTTGAAACGCTGAAAAACCTATACTTCCAACACCAACACCTATTGTAACGTTCGTTAATCCCGTACAATTACTAAACACATATATGCCTATACTTTCAACGCCACCGGGAATGGTTATTTCCGTTAAACTCAGACAATTGAAAAACGCCCACATCCCTATATTTTTAACAGTGTCGGAGATTGTTATCTCGCTTAATCCCGTGCAATTGGAAAATGCATTACCTTCTATAAACGTAACCCCATCTTGGATAACAACCTCGCGCACTGCGTATATATTAGACGTGGTTCCTCTCCCATTGTCAACCCAGTCAGTCATACCGACATCATTTTCTATAACCAACACCCCATCATCATCTAACGACCAACCATCGCCGGAGTCTGCCGCGCTTGCACTTAACATTCCACCTGAAATAAAACCTATTGCGATTACCGTTGCTAAGAATAGCGACATAACCCTCTTTTTTACTGATTTAATCATTGCTACCTCCTAAAATTCGGTAAAATTTACCGTTGATATTCATATTATAGCTTATTCTAATTTCTTTGTCAAGTGAAAAAGACATTATATGAAATTAAATAAATTTCTTTTTATGTTAATGACTATTCCGTTATGTTGAGTTATTATTATACAAGAGGTGATAATAATGATAGCAGAAAGAATTAGAGAATTGAGAGAAGAAAGAAAGTTGTCGCAAACAGAATTGGCAAAAAAACTTGGGCTAACAAGGGGTGGGGTAAATAGTTGGGAATCTTCAACCTCGTTGCCTTCAATTCGTTATCTTGTTGAGTTGGCGAAGTTTTTTAATTGCGCGACTGATTATATGCTGGGTTTAAGCGAACGCACAAGCATTGAAATAACAGGCTTGAAAAAAAGCGACATTGCTTTAATATCCGACATTGCCGATAGACTAAGAAACTAAAGCAAAAGTTAGCGATTGTCATGAGCGGAAAAGTAGCTCGCAAATTAGAAAAAACCGCCCTGAAGGGCGGTTTTAATGCTATTCATAGGGCTAAATCAATGGAACTATAAACCGTTAAGTGTAAATGGAATAATCTTCCAAAAATAACCAATACTTTTATTGCGGCAAAACAGGGCAACGCTGAAGAGCGACCCGACGCGTCCGCGGCTTAAACGGCAAAACGGTG
>WRLV01000009.1 GCA_009777445.1 Oscillospiraceae bacterium
TTTCCTCCAGACAATAAATTTCAGCACTTTGCGGTCTGCCGCAGGTCTTCTGCCCGTGTATCCTTGTGAATTAAACGTCCGAGCGTTAACTAACTGATTAACAGATGAGGGCAGCTCCTGCGGTTTGGGTCTCCTCTGAACGGTCGAGCCGTATGGAACGAATACAAATCCGCAGTTTCAACCGACTGTTGTCAGATTGCGTGAGTTGTCTGGCGATGAAAAAGCGCGTGATTTGTATGAACGTAGGGAGAAGGCACGGCGTGACCACGATATGTTTGTTCGAGGGGCGAAGCAAGAGGGGATTATTGAGGGGCGTAGAGAGGGTTATGCCGAGGTTGCGAGAAACCTTATCGCAATGAATATGCCTATGTGGCAAATTGAAAAAGCTACAGGTTTGACACACAAAGAAATTGAACGCTTGCAACTGCATTAAAAACCAACATTAATTGTAGGGGACGGGCTTTGCCCGTCCCACAATTTGCAGATGTTTAAAAGACGGGGTGAGGAAGCCTACCCCCACCCGAAGATTTCCGCAAGACATTCCAACAAAAAATCCAAACACCGCCCAACAAAAACCGTCAAGCGGTGTAGCTGTTATAATTTAAAATCCGTCCGCGCAAGCGGACACAATCACTGTCAATTGTCAATTGTACATTGTCAATTGTCCGTCAACCCCCAAACGCTAAATTCATTTACAAATTTCTCTTTTGTGGAAATTGACTATATTTGGTAGTTTTTTAGGGGGTTATATTGTGTAAAGAGACAAAAAGGCAAAACATTCATTTTTTTTTTGCAATAGCTATTGCATTTTTTTTGTGAATGTGTTATAATAAGAACACATCTCAAACGCTTAAGCGGTTGAAGGCATGTTATAATAATGGGAAACCAAAATTTAAGGAGGATTTTTATCATGGAATTGAAGGACAAGCTCAAAAACAGACGTAAAGAGTTAAAGTTAACTCTTGAGGACATCGGGAGAGCCGTGGGGGTCAGCGCCGCCACCATCTCGCGTTGGGAAAGCGGCGATATCGAAAACATGCGCCGTGACAGAATTGTGTTATACGCAAAGGTGCTGAATGCGCCCATCGGGTTCATCATGGACGGCGAACTGCAAGACCGCGGAATGCCGACTGACGACGACATAAAGTTCGCGCTGTTTGAAGGCATCGAAGGCATTAGTGACGAGATGTATGAAGAAGTAAAGCGTTTTGCCAGAATGATAAAGCGTGAACAAAGCGCGAAATAGCAAAAGAAAAAACGGCACACTTGTGCAGAAAGGCATGTCTGAAATGACGTTGGAACAACTCTATATTACGGCAGATAACCTCAACATCACTGTAATCGACATGTTTTGCCCTGCGAGCGGCTCTGTATCACTGAAGACCGACGAGGGATGTTGCTTTATCGGATTAGATGATGGAACGGGTACATGCGAGGAAAAGAAAGTTCGGCTTGCTCATGAGATTGGGCATTGTGCCACCGACTCTTTTTACAGCCGCCATACCCTTTTAGACAATATCCGAAAACACGAACGCCGTGCTGATAAGTGGGCGATTAACAGCATCATCCCTCTCGACGAGCTGATTGACGAGTTCAAGTATGACTACGTAGAGCCCTGGGAAATCGCCGACTATTTCGGCGTAACCTTAGACTATGTCGATAAAGCGTTGAAGCTTTATGGGTTTATTGAATAGATGTGAGGGAAGGAGAACTCTCTTTGGAAAAATCAAGACCGCTTCCGCTGTCGCGCGCTCATCGCCCTGTGTTTCCGAAACGCGCTGTTGTTACGGCGGGTATGCCTTATGGCAATAAAGCTCTGCATTTCGGACATGTCGGCGGTGTTTTTGTGTTTGCCGATGTTTATGCGCGCTTTTTGCGCGACCGAATTGGAAAAGAAAATGTGATTTTTGTTTCCGGAACAGATTGTTACGGCTCACCCATTGTTGAAAGTTACCGAAAAGCCTGCAATAATGGGTTTACCGGTTCGCTTTTAGATTTTGTCAGAGGTAATCACAATACTCAAAAAGAAACACTCTCAAAATATGATATAAGCCTTGACCTTTATGGCGTTTCTGCCGCTGAAATCGGGCGCGCGGGAGAAGTCCATCATGAATATACGCAAGAGTTTATTCGCTCTTTGTATGACAAAGGCTCTCTCGAAAAAGTGTCTACCGCACAGTTTTTTGACGAAAAAGAAAACTGTTTTCTCAACGGGCGGCAGGTGGTTGGCAAATGCCCGGTTCAAGGTTGTCGCTCTGAAAAGGCGTATGCCGATGAGTGCGACTTAGGGCATCAGTATATGCCAATCAGCCTTATAGAGCCTAAAAGCACTTTATCCGATACCGCTCCTGTTATGCGGAATGTGGATAACTGGTATTTTAAACTGCCCGAATTTTCTTCACTGCTTAAAGAATACGCTCAGAATTTAAACGAAAGCAACCCCCGAAAGGTGGTTCGCGAAACAATCGCCGACTTTTTAGAACCCCCCTGTATTCACATCATGAACGACTATAAAGAACAATATTCCGCACTAAACTTGCCAAAACACGAGCTTATAGAAGAGGGTAAAAAAAGCTCGTTCACAATAATATTCAAAACCCTGCCGGAGTGTGATAAGGCGGTTGAGCTTTTATCTGCCGCCGGTGTTCGCTTTCGCACAGGGAAAACCTTAGTTCCGTTTCGACTCACCGGAAACATTGAGTGGGGCGCGCCTGCCCCTTCCCTTGAAGGCGAAAAAGGGCTAACCGTTTGGGTCTGGCCCGAGTCGCTTTGGGCCCCCATTTCTTTCACAAAAGCATACCTCGAAAATGATGAGAGGGAATGGGTTGATTTTTGGTGTAACAAAAACGCAAAAATTTATCAGTTTATAGGGCAGGACAATATCTATTTTTACGGCATTGCCCAACAGGCAATGTTTATGGCTTTAGGGAACGACCAAAGCGCACCCGAAGACGGTCAGCTTCAGTTAAGCACACTTGTTGCCGCACATCATCTGCTTTTTCTTGACAAAAAAGCATCAAGCAGTGGCAACGTCAAACCGCCTATGGCAGACGAATTGTTAGAATATTACACCGCCGAGCAGTTAAGAATGCACTTTCTAAGTTTGGGGTTGGGCTTAAGAAGTGTCAGCTTTAAACCCAAAGCCCTTAATCCGTTGGCAAACGAGAGTGAGCCGGAACCCGTGACGAAAGAGGGGTTTTTGCTCTCAAATGTTTTTAATCGGATTGTCAGGACTTGCTTTTATGAGCTTCAAGCTAATTTTAATTCGCTTATGCCGCTCGGTGATGTTTCAGATGAAATTCTTGCCGCGTGTGAGAAGGCCGTGCTTGAATATGAACGCTATATGTATAAATTCGAGTTTCATCAGGTGACCTATGTGTTAGACTCTCTTATTCGCTTTTGCAGTAAGTTCATGGCACGTGAAAAAGCCGCCGCCGATAAGGCAAACTGTAATGATTTAAGAAAAAAATGGCTGATTGATGTTTTCCATGTTGTTAAAACCGCCGTAATTTTATTGCACCCATTAGTTCCGTCAGGGACGGAGTTAGTGCGCGACTATCTTAATCTTGATGAGAGTTTTTGGGGGTGGGACAACATTTTTAATAGCTTCAGCCAATTCCTCAACAAAAAAGAGCATGAATTGAAGTTCTTGCCGCCCAAAACCGACTTTTTCAAAAAACACGAAACCCAACTTAATGGTTAAAGGAGTTCTTTTACGATGATTCAATATGATGAGTTAAGGCTTGAAGCAGAAACACTTGCCCCTAAATTGGCTGAGCTTGCGGCGGCTTTAAACCTCGATAAATTAAGAAGCGATGTTTCGGAGTATGACCTAAAGGCAACCGAAACAGGCTTTTGGGATGATGCGAAAACGTCAGGTGAAATCTTGCGAAAGGCAGGGGCGTTGAAAAATACAATTGCGGCTTTCGAGAAACTGAAAGCCGATTATGACGACCTGCTCACCATGCTTGAGCTTGCCGTTGAAGAAGCGGACGAGGATTTGCTTCCCGAAATACAGCAGTTTTTCAAGAAAATCAAGGACGACTTAGACGCACAAACGCTTGTGACTTTGCTGTCGGGCGAATATGACAGCAAAAACGCAATCATCACTTTTCACGCCGGGGCAGGCGGCACAGAAGCGCAAGATTGGGTTGAAATGCTCTATCGCATGTATACTCGGTGGGCAGAGCGGCACGACATGAAGGTCTGTTTGCTTAACTATCTTGACGGCGAAGAAGCCGGAATTAAGAGTGCGAGTATTCTTATTGAGGGAACTAATGCATACGGGCTTTTAAAGTCAGAACACGGCGTTCACCGTTTGGTGAGAATTTCGCCGTTTGACAGCTCGGGAAGGCGACACACCAGTTTCGCAAGCCTTGAAGTAATGCCCGAAATAGACGAAACCACAACAGTCGACATAAAGCCCGAAGACATAGAAATGGAAGTCTATCGTGCAAGCGGCGCGGGCGGTCAAAAGGTGAACAAAACAAGCTCTGCCGTAAGATTAATTCACAAACCCACGGGAATCGTTTGCTCCTGTCAGACCCAAAGAAGTCAGTTGCAAAACCGTGAGTATGCTATGCGTATGGTCAAATCAAAATTAATTGAAATAAAAGAGAGAGAACACCTTGACAAAATTTCAGACATCAAAGGCGAACAACTTCAAATAGCATGGGGCGCGCAAATTCGCTCATATGTGTTCATGCCCTATACGTTGGCGAAAGACCACCGCACAGGGCACGAACACGGCAACATAAACGCCGTAATGGACGGCGAGATTAACGGGTTTATTAACGCCTATTTGAAGTCAATTGCCCATCTGAAATAATAAATTGACCGCCCGTGGTTATGTTGAAGTGCAAAAAGCCGTTTTTGTCTAACCGTGGGTTTGTGTTTCTCATCAGTCTTGTTCTGTTCGTGGCGGGGTTGTATGAATAAATTCGTGCGTTGGATGCCCTCAGTGGTTTTGAGGGTTTAAGTGCAACGCTTATTGTTTGCCCGAAAGCGGTTTTTTGCCCCATGTTCAGCACGGTTATGTTGTTGGTGAAATGGCGGTTGAACCTTGCCAATGTGGTGTTTGCGGCAGAATCTTGCGTTGAAGCAGATAAATTTACAACCGTCTTAGTTCTCGAAACATTCACGCCCAACCGAACATCAAGCGTATTGTTCGCTCTTCTATTGTTAGCCACAACAACAGCCGACAAGCGCGGATTAGCTTTAACCGCGTTAATTATAACCGTCAGCGCACCCCTTGTCAAGTTTTGCGCGTTGTCAAAGGTAATAACAGCTTTTTTGCCGGGGGCGGCGTTTGCTAAAGCGCGGTTAATGGCAACACGCGCCGCGGCGGCATTAATATCGGTTTTCTTTGGGATTGTGTTTGCTTGAGTATTTGCCCCCACAGCGACCGTTGTCACGCTTGTCGCCGTCGTCACAGCAGTAACAGCAACAGTGCGCTCGGTAACGGCAGCTTGTGTGGTTTGAGTGGGGGTAGGAGTTATAGACGTTGAAGGGGTAAAGCCGCCGCTTGCAACAACATTAACGCCGCCAGTGTCGGATATGTTGAGCGGCATAAGTGCGATTCCCCCTATCAAAGACACAAACTCTGTCCCGTTCGGGTTAATCGAAATCGTTTTCATTCCGGGGGTGGCGTTTTGCTCAACGTTTAAAATAAGGGTGCAGAGTAACTCGCCTGTATAAGGATTATCCAAAGGGGCTTCAAGTGCTAAGAAACCGACAGGGATATTATCCACGGGTCTTTGTGTCAATTCGCTTGCATATCTCACAGCCGTGAGGGTTAAGTCGCTTGGTATATTAAGCCGAACCCCTGCATTAACAAAGCCGTAGTTATTTCTCGCTCTAACTTCAATTTCAACGCCAACGGCACCGGGGGCGGCGGTAACTTCCCCCACGAGCAACACAACGGTTGAGCCGGGTGCGCTTAAGACAGGTATACACATTACCCCAATTGTCAATGCAACAGCCATGATTGTCGCTGTAATTCTTTTTAAAATTTTATTCATGTTTTTATATCCTTTATATTTTTTACATGCTATCACAGGACACGCCTGTAGTTTTGGCGTTTTTTCTACTGTAAATTGAAAATACGCTAAAAACCACAGGCGCGAACCTAAAATTTTATAAACTCATAATTTTTGTCTCACTTAAACGTTTTGCTGTTTTATTCCCAAATAGTGGGGTCACAACCTGCGTGAGAGCATATAGGCATAATAGCTTTTGCTACTGCATTTAATTCGGCACATCTTTCAGCAACATAGAGTCTAATCATTGCTAAATCTTGTTGACCGGGGTTGTTTGAGCCGTTATCTGTGCTTGTGATAAATGAGTTTGCTTTAGAAGCGGTTGCGGGAACTTCAGCTCCTCTTTCAGCAACGAAGAGTCTCATGTACGCAAGGTCTTGTTGACCAATTATTCCGCTGACGATGCTTCCTGCTGAAATCAGCCCTTTAACACGAGAAGTCGCGGTTTCTTTATAATGTGCTGTTAAGGTGACGTTGTAGTTGGGCATGGTGAAGGATACCGGGCTTGTTTCTGTATTAGCCCCTAACAAAGCTTCTGTCACATCTTCGCCGGTATTGGTGTTTGCGGCAGTCCATTTGTCAAAGGCATAGCCCTCGTTTGCGGTGGGGGCTGTAACCCAAACGGTTTCCCCGATAAGTGCGGTAGTCGGAGGAGGTGCTACACCGCCGCCCTCGCCGGACACGATTGTCACCGTGCGTGTGTTTTGGACATAGTTCGCTACCAGCGTGACATCTTTGTCGGGCATGTTGAACTGTGCCGGGCTTGTTGTGGCTTTATCGCCCGGTAATATATCATCGGTTATCTCTCCTCCTACATCGTCAGAGGCAGTCCATTGTTCAAACGTCCATTGGTTGTTTGATGGGGGAGGTGCGGCTATTGAGACAGGAGCGCCGACTTCATATCCGGTTCGCGGGTTTTCGGGTTGGATGCCGCCTGCACTTGCTACAAGAGTCACTGTTCTGATTGGTTTGTCGGTGATGTTAACTTTCACAGTGAAGGCACCTAAGCTGTCAGATGGTTCACCCGAACTGCTGAAAGATAAAGTTGTGCTGTAATTCGCAAAGTCTAAGCCGTCTTTGGGTGTTATTGTGAATTTCGCGCTCGCGCCGTACGCGAAAGCCATTCCCTGAGTAACACCATCGTCGGGGGCAATATCAAAGCCCGAGCTGCCGCCGATTGGTGCCACAACCGCATCTTCCCAGTAAAGGAAGGTGTCAAGACCGATGTTTTTGACAATTAATTCGTAAGGTGGTACATCACCCGATGAATTAGACGCGCCAAAATCATACGCCTCGCCGGGGGGAAGCTCAATCACATATCTGCCGACAAAAATTCCACCCACGACATAATCAACATCTACTCTGCCTGTCGCCGGGGTTTTAGTGGTATCAACCCATGTCAAGCCTAATGACTCATCGTCTACTACTTTTATGGATTTCATCCCGAATTCCACATTGTCTTTTACGTCAAAAATCAATGTGACCAACACTTCACCAGTGAAAGGTACATATACGTCATCAGGAGTCTTCACGCATCCTAAGTCAATGAGAATCTGATTTTCTTTTAACGAGTCGTTGTCACTTTTCTTTTGAACCGCCGCTGTCATAGGGTTCGCGGAAGTTGATTGCTGATAATCTTTGTAGACTAAGTCTGTGCTGTATTCGATTTTGAGCATAGCATCGGATATGCCCGTTGTAGGCGGCGAGCTCATCTTCAAGTCAACTTTTACTTCTGTGTCTCCTACATCGTGCCCGAGAACGGTCTCGACTGTTACTGTGGTATTCCCGTCCGCATATGTAGTGCCAATGCTCCCTGCGACAAACGAGACTGACATTGCAAACGCTAACAGTATATTTGCTATTTTTTTCATGATTTTCCTCTCCTTTTATTTATAGAAATACTAATCGCCATTCTATTATAGCACACGTTTAAAAAAAGCGCAAGGCTTTTTGTAAATGTTTTCAAAAAATTTTTAAAAATTTTTGAAATTTTAAGGGAACTATCAGTTAAGAGTTAGTTTTTCGATTTCTTCGCGAAGAAGACCTGTTGCCTCGGCTATAAAGTCTATGGGAGAGTTCATTTTCAATAGTCTAATGGCAGTTTCTGTTTTGCCTTTTTGCATTCCCTTTTGCATTCCCTTTTGAATTCCCTTTTGCATTCCCTTTTGCATTCCTCTTTCTAAACCAATTTTTTCGCTATTAATAATATCATTATAATGGTCAAGCTCAAACTTCCGTCTTGCTCTAAACCTTGCTATTTCGTGTTCGTCTTTGCTGATGGTGTTAAGAATTTCGTTAGCCATGGCGATTTCCTCCTTAACTTTAGTGATTTCATTGAGCTTGTTTTTAAACTCCGGCTTGTCGCCATACTCGAAAAATATCGACCACATCTCAATCGGACTCATTTCGTGTAAACCCCAAAACCGCCTAAACCCTAAAGCTTAAGCGATTTTGTGTTTGGCAGGGGCGAAGGGACTCGAACCCCCAACTTACGGTTTTGGAGACCGTTGCTCTACCAATTGAACTACACCCCTTTTTTCAAAAAGCATGAGTCATTCCGGCGTGGCTGATTGCTCGCCTTTTTCATCTCGCACCTCATCGTTCTCATGACCCGGCAATACTGTTGGGTTTGCCAACATTTGAGCTAACATTGAATCTATTTCGGTTTGACTTAAAACTCTCATCTTCGGACATACCCCTTCATATTATTTGCCGAACTGCCGGAGGCGGGGGTCGAACCCGCACGGTATCGCTACCACCGGATTTTGAGTCCGGCACGTCTGCCAATTCCATCACTCCGGCACGAAACAGCCGTATAGACATTACATCAACTATATGATTATAACACATAAAAATTATAAAGTCAATATGTTTTGGGAATATTTTGATTTTTTGTTCAAAACTACTTGACTTTTTCTCTTTTTTAGATTAGAATAAGTATTGTGTAGTTTTATATCTACTTTATAAATAGTATTATTTTATTCACCAATCTTGGTTTTTTATAGAAATCTAACTGAATTTAAACGTGTTTTTTGGCATTTATGCTTTAAATATATTATTTCGTTATAAGGTCTGTTAGCTTTCTGTGGGAGCAAGAAAAACAATTAAAAGGAGGAAGGCAGCCCTTATGTTCCCGGAAAATTTTAATATCGGCATGTGGCCGGCTATCGCGCTGTGCTTTGTCAGCTTTGCGATTGGTTCGTTGCTTTTCGGTTTTATTCTTTACAGAATAGGTCAAAAACATCGTCAAAGATTCGCCGAAGCCCACATCGAATCCGCCGAAAAGGAAGCCCTTCGCATAGTGAATGAGGCAAACAACAAGGCAGAAACCCTAAAGAAAACCGCAAGAGTAGAAGCAAAAGATGAGGCCTATAAACTCAAAGGAGAGGCCGAAAAAGAAATATCGCGCCAAAAACAAGAGAACGACCGCGAACTAAAAGAGAGAAGAAGCGAAATAACCCGTGCTGAGCGTAGATTGCTCCAAAAAGAAGAAAGTCTTGAAAAGAAAAATGACAAAATTGAGAAATCTGAGGAACGTCTTCAAACGAAAATTAAAGCCGCCGATGAAAAATTAGCCGAGGCTGACCAAATCAAGAAAAGCCAAATGGATATCCTCGAGCGCATTTCGGGGTTCACAACAGAAGACGCCAAAGCCCATCTTCTGTGTCTGTTAGACAACGAACTTAACCACGAAAAGGCGTTGCGCATTTCGCAATATGAGGTTCAGCTTAAAGACGAGTGTGACAAAAAAGCGCGCGAATACATCTCGTTAGCAATTACAAGGCTTGCATCTGAGGCCGTGTCTGAGATGACCGTTTCTGTCGTCCAACTGCCCAACGATGAAATGAAGGGGCGTATTATCGGGCGCGAGGGCAGAAACATCAGAACCCTTGAACAGTTAACCGGCGTTGATTTAATTATCGACGACACCCCCGAGGCAATCACCCTTTCAAGCCATGACCGCGTTCGCCGCGAAATAGCGCGAATCTCTCTTGAAAAACTAATTCAAGACGGGCGTATTCACCCCACGCGTATTGAAGAAATGGTTGAAAAGGCGAAAAGAGACATTGAAACCAAAATAAAACAAGAGGGCGAACGCGCCGTCTTAGAAACCAACGTCAACGGAATAAACCACGAGCTTATGCGGCTTTTGGGGCGGCTTTATTACCGCACATCATACAGCCAAAACGTATTAAATCACTCAATTGAAGTTGCTCACCTGTCGGGAATAATAGCATCAGAGTTAGGTGTTGACGCAAACCTTGCCCGTCGTGCGGGTCTGCTTCACGACATAGGAAAGGCGTTGTCGCACGAAATAGAAGGCTCTCATGTTCATATAGGGGTTGAGGTCTGTAAAAAATACCGCGAAAACGCTGAAGTTTTACACGCAATTGAGGCACACCACGGCGATGTTGAAATCAAAACAGTCATCGCGGCAATCGTTCAAGCGGCTGATGCGATAAGCGCGGCACGCCCGGGGGCGAGAAGCGAGAACTATGAGAACTATATCAAACGGCTGCAAAAACTTGAGGAAATATGTTCTTCTTACAGCGGTGTTGAAAAATCATTTGCAATTCAAGCGGGTAGAGAAGTAAGGCTCATGATTCAGCCCGAAGCCGTTAATGATGAGGGAATGGTCGTGTTGGCGCGCGAAATCGCCAAGCGTATTGAACACGAGATGGACTATCCCGGTCAAATCAAAGTCCATCTCATAAGAGAGAGCCGCACAGTCGCATTAGCAAAATGAGTATTCTTTTTAAACTGTTTGTTTCGTTTGCTAAGGTCAGTTTTTTCACCTTTGGCGGGGGGTATGCTATGCTGCCTATGTTAAAGCGTGAATTGGTTGAGAAAAGGCAATGGGTAACAAACGACGAAATAATTGATTTTTTTACCCTCGGGCAATGCACCCCGGGGGTAATCGCCGTGAATGTCGCCACGTTTGTCGGGGTAAAAAATGCGAAAATAAAAGGGGCTATCGCCGCCGCTTTGGGAATGGTGTTCCCCCCGATTGTAGTAATAACTTTGCTCTCCTTTGCAATGGGCGAGCTTTCGCAAGTCGAAATAATAGCCAACGCGCTATGGGGAATAAGAATTGCTGTTTGCGCCATGGTCACTGTCACTGCCGTGCAAATCGTTAAGGAAACCGTAATCGATTTGCCCACACTGATTATTGCCATTGTGGGGTTTTCCGCCCTCATCGGCGGAATATCCCCCGTAATAATAATCCCCGCAGCGGCAATAGCAGGGGTTGTTGTTAGAATAATAGGGAGAAAGGGAGGTTGATATGAATAAGTTGAAAATTTATTTGGATAACTGCTGTTATGGCAGACCGTTTGATGATTTGTCACAAGAAAAGGTTAAAAATGAAGCAACGGCGAAAAGGTATATTCAAACGCTGATAAAGTTCAAAAGTATTGTCCTATATTCCTCATTTATGTCGTTTCGTGAAATAAAAGATATTCCTTTCCCGAGCATCAAGGAACACATTTTAGATTTCGTAAAAGAAAACACATCGGTTTTTATAAGCGATAAAAACATAAATAAAGTAATGGTGCTTTCGGAGGAAATAATAAAAACAGGCATTAAAAAGAAAGATGCCACACATTTAGCTTGCTCCATAATCGCTGAATGTGACTATTTCATAACAACAGATAGGCGTGTAGTTAACTATAAAACGGACAAAATTAAAATAATAAATCCGATTGAATTTGTAGAGATATGGAGGAATTTAACATGACTGATAACATGCAAACGTCCGCTATAATGACTGCGGGAATGAGGCTGTTACGTGAAAACCTTGGTTCTGTTGAATGTGAAATTTTCATAGCAAATATTAAACAGAACCGTTTTGATTACACCGAATGGCGTGAAAATCTTTATGAGGATATGAGTCTTGACGAACTTTTGAACAGTGCGGCAACGCATATGAAAAAACACCCCGAATTAACCCCCAAAAATGCGATAATTATTTAAAACAAGAAAGGTCTAAAACTATGAATCAAAATAAAAAACTGATGACACCGGCGCTTATTGTGCTTTTGTCTATATTCACTTTGTCGCTTGTGGGGTTGTGGTATGTCTATTTGGTTATGCCGCCCGTGTATATTGAAGAGTTTAGAATCGGTGACAGAGAGCCTGACTTGAAAGGAACCGGGGAACCCATTACCCCCTATTTAATTGAAACCATTTATGATTTAGAAGAATTTGCTTTCGCGGTAAACAACGGCTCAAGCTATCGCGGCAAACATTTTTTATTGACAGCCGATATAAACATGACAGACTATCTTTCATCAAGCGGCGCGGGCTATAATGATGGCGCGGGCTGGATAATGATAGGCAGACATAACGGCACTTCTTTCAGCGGCTATTTTGACGGCGGCGGCCACACCATAAGCGGGCTTTGGATTAACCGCCCCGATGAAATTTCAACAGGGCTGTTTGCTTGGTTATATGAGGCAGAAATATATAACTTAAACGTTGAAGCAACAACCATTGTGACAGAATCTGATGCAGGAACCCTTGCCGGCACGGTGTGGGACGGCAAAATTGCAAACTGTTCGTCAACCATCGAAAACATCTCTTCAACTAATCCTGAATTCAAAAATTATTTAGGCGGACTCGTGGGTTTTCAAAGATTTGACTCGATTATTGAGAATTGCCGCGCGACAACAAATGCTGAATTTCATGCCGAAGATTTGCAGCTGTCTTTTGGTGGGTTGGTAGGCAGTTCTTCAGAAAATAGCAGAATAATCAACAGTCACAGCATTGTTAATTTGGAAATACATAGCGATGAAAGGATTTGGGTGGGCGGTTTGGTAGGCGACATTAGTGATGAAGTGGTAATTGATAATAGCTATTCTGTTGGGAATGTCAAGGCGACAGGCGATGGGTTTGCTTATGTCGGCGGTCTCATGGGCGAAAGTTACGGCGACGCGATTGTAAAAAACAGCTATTCTGAATGCACCGTGATTGGAAGTGGGGCAACGGGCGGCTTAATAGGCTTTCAAAAACTTTCGTCGGTTATTACTGACAGCTATGCTACAGGAGACATTTCGGTAGTAAGTGTTCAAAATGAGTATGCCTTTGTTGGTGGGTTAGTTGGGGAATCTCAAAGTGACATAAAAAATTCTTACGCCACAGGAAATGTTTTAGCAGAGGGCGACATCAATGTTCGTGCAGGTGGATTAGTAGGGCGCATGGTTGGCGGCGAAATTTCGGATTGTTTCGCCACGGGTGATGTTAATATAACAAAAGGTGATGATACAGAAGCCGGTGGTTTAGTGGGAAGAATAGAAAGGAACGGCGTAATACGCCAAAGCTACGCAACCGGAAACGTTAGTGCTTTCGGTTCTGAACTCGTCAGAGTTGGTGGATTGGTCGGATGTCAAACGGGATATGAAGGGGAGACACCCCTGATTGAAAATTGTTACGCAACGGGAAGCATTTCGGGTGACGCGCTTTGGTATTATTATACAGGTGGATTAGTTGGAGTCCAGGGCACAGTCGGCAGCATAATAAACAGCTATGCTATCGTTGAAATGAATACAAACAATCAGAACTCCGGTGGATTAATAGCATGGCAACTTGGGAAAGTCGAGAACTGCTATTTTGATGCGCAAATACTCGGGGTAGAGCGCGCAAGCAACCGCGATGAAGAAAACGCCATAGGCGAAGGCAACGCCAAAACCACCGCACAAATGCAAACCCAAGAAACCTTCATCGACTGGGACTTTGACAACATTTGGTACATGCCGGAAGAGGGAGGCGCGCCCGAACTTAGGAAGTAGAGATTGTGAGCATGTGAATATTTGTGAATATTTTTATTATTTTTCTATAAAAAGGCTTGACTTTTATGGCAAAATATGGTAAAATACTAAAAAGGAAAGATGAGTTTCTCCCTTTTTCATTTTAGTCCGTTCTACTTCGTTATACCTATACATATTATTGAAAAACGTTAGGGGTAGTGAATATGAACAAAAGAGTTGGACAAGCATTAACAAAAATAAGGAGAGTAAAAATGATTACAAGAGAAAACATAGCTGAATTTCTTCCGAATCACAATGTTATGATGAGCGAAGAAGAATTTTTGACGGCGAGAAAATTTAAAAACAACGATGATGACTTTTCTGAAATTTTGAAAGGTTTTTCGGCTATTGAAAATGTTTCCGAAGAATTAAAAAAGTACGCCATCGACTAAAAGTTAAGGAGCATTAGATTAATGATTGAAGATTTTAAATCAGACAACTATAAAAAACTTGTTGAAAAAGAGTTGTTGTCTGTTATAGAATTGAATGATGGGAGTATTGTATATTCTAAGTCGAGTTTGGAAACATCTTATGAAATTGCTGATAAACTATTAAACCAAACTAAAGAAACTATGGAGTGCAAAAAGTTAGACAGACACAAACTGGCATCTGTAGCAACGATTGCTTTAATTTTGTGTTCACCAATAGAGTGCGACCATCAAAAAAAACAAAAAAAACAATGGTACGCAAATGAAGTCCTTGCACATAACGTTGCAGGGAGGATTCTTTATGAGTATTCATTCCGGGAATTTTGCAAATCTAAAGGGATAGCCCCCGATGATTTAAAGAAAAACCATTACTTTCAAAGCATTTCTTATCCGCTTTCAATAAAAGACGAGTTCTCGGTTCAAGAGTGCTTTTTGAATGCACTCTCACAACTTAGGTTTGACTTGATTGCTTTGGCTGAAAAGAAAGACGACCCAAAAATTGAATTGGTGAGACTCCCCGTCTTGCTTTTATCACACATATATTTTTACATGGAAACACACAGCTTAGAGTTTTGGAGTGCCAAACTTAAGGGCAGAGAAGTAGAGAACATGGAACATCTAATTTTAAACATTGCGGCAAAATAACCCCCACCAAAGAGAGGTGGGGGTTATAATATTGACAGTTGACAATTGACAGTTGAGAGTTGACAGTGATTGTAGGGGACGGGCTTGCCCGTCCCGAATTTACAGCGAAATAACCACCGCCCAACACAAAAGTGTCGGGCGGTGCTCAATTATAATTTTAAATCCCGTCCGCGAAAGCGGACACCACAATTGTCAACTCTCAATTGTCAACTGTCAACTGTTCATCACGGCCAAGTCACCCTAATTCTATACCGCCGTGACTGCGCCGGGTTGGTTGTTTCTGTTTCTAACGCCCCTGAGTGTTTCGGCGTTACATCGACATAGAAGTACGCTTGTTTAACGTTGGCATCTGCCCGTGGGAACACGCTTGCTATGCCATCCTCTGATACTTGCGCGCTGTTATTGCCGACAGGTTGGAAAAGCTCAAACTTATAGGTGAAGGCAGAAGTCGAATGGAAGTTAGATAAAACCATGTCAATTTGCCTTGCTAAGTGGTGGTTTGCGTTGATTGTCGCTTGATTTAAAGCTATGGTGGTGAAATATCCTGCCGGTTTATCCGGCCAGACCGTGTCTGATTTAAGCGCGGGGTCTTGGCTTGCCGGGCTAAATGCTGTGAAGTTGCCCCTTGTTCCGGCGAATATTGCGTGGCTCATGCGTGAATCAACGACCATTTCGGTGGTGAATGTTAGGTTAATGGTTGTGGTCATAAACTGCGAGCGCATTGTAATTCTAACTTGAAGTGATGGGTTGTTGAGGGTTATAAGACTGGTGACAGTCGTTCCCGTTGAAGTGACTGGTCCTACACTGCCGCTTTGCCCGGCGGCTACGGCGGCGATGGTTACTACAACCTCGTCTCCTGTGGGGGCAGAGCCACCACTACTGGTTCTTATTTGCGAGCCGTCTATGGCGGTTACGCTAAGCGTTCCCGTGCTAATGGCTTCTAAAGGAACGGTCTTATTCAGCGTTGTCGTTGAGCCGGTGACAAGCCCTTGAATTTCTTCGTCTGTGAGTTCAAACGAGAATCCTGCTCCGGTCATCGAAACAGATTTAGGAACTGCCCCGTTAAGCCCGTGTGACGTTGAATTCAGATTGATTGTGTAGTCTGTTCTGTCCGGCCCTTGAATTATGGTCGCTCTGACTATGGCTTGTGGGCGGTTCATTGTAACAACACCGTTAGAGGTTACAGATGCTCCTCTGACTGCCGAATAGGTTACTCTTGTCGTCGTGAGGTCGACAGCCGGGGTTATTTTGAGTGTCGCGCCGGCACTATTCCCAACATTAACTTCAAATGTGGTTTCGTCTATTATTTCGCCATCATCGGCGGCATTGCCTTCTTTTGTCCACGCGGTGCCGCTTGAGTTGTTGAATTCAACCGTTTTGCCGTCACCGAAAGAAACTTCTATTTGTGAAGCGTTAGTGTTAGACGGTGGTCTGCGCACGGTGATGTTAAAAGCTCTTCTTCTTCCATTATCTAAGCAGGTAACAGTGACGGTAGCCGTGCCGTTTTGTGTGGGTGATAATGACTCAACCCCTTTAATGAAAATGCCGGCTTGAATTTCGTCAAAGGTTAATGATAACGCGCTTTCGGCGAGAAATCCTTCAGGGCTGCCACTGCTTGTTTTAGAAATGGCGATAAACCTTTCGCCCCTTGTTACCACTGCTGAATAGCGAGTGGAGTCGTGAACCGCTAAAGGTTGCCTTGTATTGCCCGCGAAAGGCTGAATATAAAGACCATCCTCTTCTTCTATGCTGAGTGACATAGAAGTTACTTTATTGTTTGCGGGGTTAAATTTTTCGTCCTTAATAGGAAATTCGCGATACCCGTTTAATGCGGTTGGAGCTCTTCTTGCTTCAACTCTAAAACTGCCCAAAGGTGTGCTGATGGTGGTTTTGTCTACTTTCGCAGTCCTATAGGCGTGAATGTATGGTGTGACTGTGTCCGAGCTTACTTCTCTCACAGCCGATACCGCACCTCTGCTGACTTTAGCGAAAGTTCTTGCTGATGTGTCTCTAAATCTGCCATTGTCAAGCTGTGGGGGGGTTGGTGTTAAATTGGCACCCCAAACAACGCCCCTTGCTCTTGATATGTTATAGTACCCACTATCGAGACTTTCCCTCTCGAAAAGGTTGACTTGGGTTGTTTTGGTGTTTACAATCGCGCCGTTGCCGTAAGTAACTCTACCCCCGTTAACCCAAACAACAATCGGATTGTCAATGTCATATTGGTCATAAGCCATTGCGCCGCCCGAAGTTTCGGCGAAAAAGACATATTCCGGCCCTGAAGCCCCTGCCCCGAAGGTAAACATACCTGCCAAAAGCGAAAAAATAACCAACGAGATAGTAACCCTTTTTCTCATGCTAAAATCCTCCTTTGTAAAAAACGTATAAATTTCCACATCTTCCTAATATTAATATCGGCGCACCGAACCAATAACTTAAGCTAAAAATTTAAAAAATAGCGATAAAAATAAAAAATTAAATTTTCAACTGCCTAACAGTATTTCTTTAATCTCTTCTTCAGACATTCCGCGTTTTTTTAGTTTTTCAATAATTTCTGTTCGCTCTTCTTCGCGACCTTTCTCCTCACCCTCTTTTCTCCCCTGCTCTCGCCCTTCTTCACGCCCTTCTTCTCGCCCTTTCTTCTCAGCCGAATAAAGTGCCGATTCCTCTTCTCTGAGCTGAACTTCGCGGGCTTCGACCTCCCATACAAAATCGCTCATTTTTAACCCCCCTTGTTCGGTACTCTACTCCGGAACAATCACGTTTTCGAGAGTGACTTCAAGAAGTTCGTAGTTTATGTCAAAGGTGTGTTTTTCTTCAAGCTCTCTTAAATAGTCGCGGCTTAACTCTCTGAGCATGAGTTCTTTCAATGCTCTCAGCGCGTCTTCTTGAATAGAGTTTTGTATTTCGGGCGAATGTTCATATTCCCCCGTGTATGCCACTACCAACCAACCTCTTTCGTCGGCAATCAGTGCAATATCGCCGACTTCCATGTCAAAAACGGCAGCTGTTACCTCTTGAACGCCCTCTAACACAGGGTTGTTGGGGTTGACAAATATTGAGGGATTGTCTTTATACTCCTCTTCTAAACGCGCCATAGAAATAGAGCTGTTTAATTTTGCGGCTATTTCCTCGGCGGTGTCAACTATTTCCGATAGGGCGGTTTGAAAAATCGCCTCGGCTGTTTCATAGTCGCCGCTTTCGTGATATTCAAACATTTGTTCGGTGTATTTTTCGTCAAAATAAACGCGGACAATATCGGCGGCGCGTGTCCCGGGCGGAATGTAATAAAGAAGATGTTGAAATTCTGAAGAGAATTTCTCGAAATCTTCTTCATAGGTTTCTCGTGCAGTCTGCTCTAACGAGTCAAGATAAGCATCAACATCAAATTCTTCCTGCTCAACCTGTTCGATAAAACCTTCTTGAATTTTCGCTTCAACTGCCCCATCCCTAAACCACTGCTGTATATATTCCTCCGATAGCCCTGTTTCGTCAAAAATCTCTCTGCCGTATTGGTCGGAAAGCTGTGAAATATAAGAATCAGCGTTTTCATATGCTTTTGCTTTCTCTTCATCGCTCAACGATTCGAAAGTTAAGCCCGTTTCAGCCGCCCCCGAAATGATTAACGCCTGCCTTAGCATATGCTCAACCAACTGAACTTTCATCTGATTAACGGTAACGTCTTTCTCAACCTTGTCTTGTATGCCGTCTATGTCAGACTGAATATAGGCGAAGTTATATTCCCTCAAATAGTCATCATGCTCAATCCACATTTTTGGTTTGGTTGTGTCATTTGGAGTGATTTGTGCGGCAAATGGTTTTCCGCTTGATTGAGTCCACCGGTTTGAATCGGTATACTCTTTAGCCGGGTTTTCGCAAGCGGTAAAAGACATTCCAACCAACAAAACGAAAATTATATAAATTTTTCTCATACTTTCACCGCGCTCGCAATTACGCAATAATCATAACAAGAGACTTTTAGTTGCCCCGTTTTTGTTTTGTGACCGCGCACAAGGTTATGTTGCGGGAACTCAGGCTCAAATATGAGAGTGCGCTTTGATTTGTTCAGATAAATTACGACTGTTTCATCACCAAAGCTTCTGCTGAATATGCAGTAATTCGGCTCAACTTCTATGAATTTAAGCGCGCCTTCTCTAAATACGTGGTGCGATTTTCTGATATGTGATAATTCAGCCGTGAACTCAATTAAGTCATCGTCTTCTTTGCCCCACGGATAGGTGCGGCGGTTAAACGGGTCTTTATAGCCGCCCACTCCGGTTTCGTCGCCGTAATAAATACAGGGTATGCCCGGCAAAAAGAACTGGAGAACCATAGCGCATTTTACCAACACTTTGCCGTAAACATATTGGGCATCGCTTAAGTGTTGATTGGCTTGCCATTCTCTTCCGTTATCACCTATTTTATCACCCGCTAACCTTGTGATTACCCTTTCAATGTCGTGGGTAGACAAAAAGTTCATAAGAATGTCAACCGCAGGTTTCGGATAACGCTCTAAAATAGTCATAATGCCGTCTTTGAAGGGTTCGGGGGCAGACTCTTTTATATAGCTGATAATGAACTCTTTAAACGGATAGTTCATAACTGAGTCTAACTGACCGCCCGTGAGATAACGTCGTCTCACGCCATAACTTTCTTTGGTGGTGGCATCTTCCCATACCTCACCGTAAATTACTTTATCCTTTCCCTTTTCCTTTACGGCAATGTGTAGTTTGTCTATAAATTCATCGGGCAATTCGTCCACCACGTCTAATCGCCAACCTGCCGCTCCTGCATCAAGCCATTTTTGCAAAATTCCGTCTTTGCCGCAGATATACTCGGTGTAACTTTCAACGTTTTCATTGACATTAGGCAGTGTGTCAAAACCCCACCACGCTTCATAAGTGTGGGGATAATTGATAAAACTGTACCATTCGCAATATTTACTTTTCGGGTCGCGATAAGCCCCGTTAGTCTCGCCATATCTGCCGAATTTATTGAAATAAACACTGTCGGCACCGGTGTGGCTGAACACCCCGTCTAAGATTATGCTAATCCCAAATTCTTTCGCTTTTGCACAAAACGCTGTGAACTCTTTCTCGCTCCCCATCATGGGGTCTACGCGCTCATAATTAGCGGTGCTGTAACGATGATTCTCGTGTGACTCAAATATAGGGTTCAGGTATATGCAGGTAACACCTATAGACTGTAAATAAGGCAATTTCGACTGTATTCCGGCAAGGTTCCCACCGAAATAATCAGTGTTGGTGATTTTGCCGTCGCTGTTAGGCCACCACTCGGGGACATCGTCCCAGTTGGTGTGAAGTGTTCGCCCCAAAGGAATGGTCACATCACTGTTTTCGTCCGTCACCCTGCAAAAGCGGTCGGGGAAAATCTGATACATAACCCCACCCTTCAGCCAGTCGGGCGAATCAAGTTCGGGTTCATGAACGGTGAGTTGAAATAAACCACTGCCGCTAAAATCGCCCTGCGATGCCCCATTTCGTTTTATTAAAACGCGGTTCCCTTTTTCAAGCATGAAGAAATAATAGTGGTGAAGCCCTACATTTTGGGGGGAATAGACACAGCTGAACACATTACTGTGTTCTTTTTCGCCCTCGTGATTCATAGGGATATACTTCTCTTTATCACCCGGGCGAAACAACACTAAAGTCGGTTGTTGAACCTCTTTGTTAACAGGAAACTTAAGCCTGAACCGACAAGGCTCAAACTGTTTAACCGCCCCAAAAGGCTTTTTATACTCAACAGAAAACGAATCATAAACAGGTGTCAAATCTCCACCCCCCGGCTCTTATATTCTCGTTATCGGTCTAAATTCCAAATGCTGCTTGCGTATTCAGACACGGCACGGTCGGCAGAGAAAAGCCCTGCGCCGGCTATGTTTACTAAAGACATTCTGTTCCATAACAATGGGTCTTCATAACAGTCACTTACATTCTTTTGGGCAGTGCGATAGCTTTCAAAGTCAGCAAGACACATATAACGGTCTTGCATTTTCAGCGTATCAGCCAATTCCCGGAATGTTGCCCCATTCACCCCGTAATAAAGACGGTTAATCACCGCTTTGATAATGGGGTTGTTTTCATAATACCCTTCTGGGTGATAGCCGTTAGCCGAAAGCACATTCACCTCAGGCGCGCTCATTCCGAAAATAAAGATGTTATCATCGCCGACTTGCTGATGAATTTCAACGTTTGCCCCATCATAAGTTCCGAGGGTTAACGCCCCGTTAATCATCAGTTTCATGTTACCCGTGCCGCTGGCTTCAGTTCCGGCTAAAGAAATTTGTTCGCTAACCTCACTCGCGGGCATAAGAATTTCAGACAGCGAAACGCAATAATCCTCAAGAAAAACAACAGAGAGCTTTTCGCTTACTTTTTTGTTCTTGCGCAACTCTTCACCCAAACACCAAATCAGCTTTATAATTTGTTTCGCCATATAATAACCGGGTGCCGCTTTAGAGGCAAATATATAAGTTTTGGGGACAAAGTCAGCGGTGGGGTTTTCTAAGAGGTAGTTATATTCCGCCAAAATATTAAGGCAGTTCATTTGTTGGCGTTTATACTCGTGGAGCCGCTTAAGCTGAACATCGAAAATGCTGTCAACATTAAGAATAGTCCCGTTTATTTTTTTGACGTATTTTGCAAGTGCTTCTTTATTTTGACGTTTGATGTCGGCGAGTTTATTTAGGATTGTCTTATCCTTCTCAAACATCTTGAACCTTGCTAATTGCGCCGCGTCTTTCTTAAAGTCTGTGCCGATTGTTTCACTCAACAAGTCTGTAAGCCCCTTGTTCGACTGCAACAGCCAACGGCGATATGCGATTCCGTTAGTGACGTTTTTGAACTTGATTGGTCTGTCTTCATATTGTTCTTTAAAGACTGATTCTTTGATTATTTCAGAGTGGAGTTTAGAAACACCGTTAACTGAATGGCTTGCATCAATACACAAATTCGCCATTTTAACCTTGCGGTTGGAGATGATTGAAAGCCGTTCAACTTTTGCCGAGTCTTTAATGCGGTTATACAGCCCTTGACAATAGCGGTTGTTGATTTCACATATAATCGTGAATATACGCGGCAAAATTCGTTTAACTAAGTCCTGGTCCCAAGTCTCAAGTGCCTCTGCCAATACGGTGTGGTTAGTATAGGCGAATGTGTTTTGAACCACGTGCCACGCCTTTGACCAGCTATAACCACAGTCGTCTAACAAAATCCTCATCAATTCGGGGATTGCCAAAGTTGGGTGGGTATCGTTAATATGAATAGCTATTTTTTCATGAAGATTGTCAAGCGTGCCGTAGGTGTTCATATGGCGCATAATGATGTCGCCGATTGATGCCGCGCACATGAAATATTGTTGGCGCAAGCGCAAAGCTTTCCCTTCAAGGTGGTTGTCGTTGGGATAAAGCACTTTTGTGATTGAGTTTGCGATATTGCTTGAGCCTAAGGCGTTAGAAAAGTCACCTTTATTAAACGCTTCCATGTTAAATGATAACGCTTGTGCTTTCCAGAGCCTGAGTTTTGCCACACCCCCACTGTCATAACCCGAAACAAACATATCATAAGGCACAGCGTGGATTGTCTGATAGTTTACATGAGAGACGTGGTGATAGTCGTCATCCCAGTGTTCCACAATCTCGCCGTCAAAGTGTACTTCAATTGCCTGGTCACGCACTTCGTTCAGCCAAACCTGCCCACCGGGCAACCAGTCGTCCGGCAACTCGTTTTGCCAACCGTCAACGATTTTTTGTTTAAATATGCCGTATTCATATAAAATCGAATACCCTGTTGCGGGATATTCACAAGTGGCAAGCGCATCAAGATAACAAGCGGCAAGCCGCCCCAAACCGCCGTTGCCCAAACCCGCATCCGGCTCTTTTTCGTAAATTTGGTCAATAGAAACATTGAACATATCCTTTAAGACAGCGGCCGCTGTTTTGTCTAAGCCCATGTTAAAGAGATTTGTTTTAAGTGAGCGCCCCATTAAAAATTCCATAGAGATATAATAGACTTCCTTAGCCCCCACCGAGGCTTTTTTGCTCATGAAATCATGCCTTTTTTTCTTCAACTCACGAAACACCACTTTTGACAGAGCCTTGTGTATTTGCGTGTTGTTCGCCTGTATGGGTAAAACCCGGAAATCAACCTCTAAAACATCAGTCAACTGGCGTTCCAGTTCAACACGGTCAAGTTTAGCAGCCATATTCAAAATACCTTCCATTCGTTTTTTTATTTTTTTATTTTTTTATTTTTACTTCTGAGTTCGCCTATGCGCTTACTTATGACGGTTGGTTTTCGTTTGCTTAGTTTTTCTCTTTCAGCCGCTGCACGCGCTACCGCTTCTTTCTCTCTTATGGTTTTAAGAGAAACAGCCTCGCCCGAGTCGGTGTCAAAATAACCTAATTCGCGATAATAATTAGAATCCACGGGCAATTCTTTGAACTTGAGCCTTTTGACGACATACTCTCTGAACAACGAATAAATCACCGCGAAAATCGGAATCCCGATGAGAAGCCCGGCAAAGCCAAAAAGATGTTGCCCCAACAACAGTGCGAAAAGCACCCAGAAACTTGATATTCCCGTGTTCTCGCCCAAAATTCGTGGCCCGATAATATTCCCGTCAATCTGTTGAACCACCACCACCACAATAACGAACCACAGCGCGTTTATGGGGTTGTCAATCAAAACCAACAACCCGGTGGGAATCGCGCCGATAATTGGCCCGAAAACGGGAATAACGTTAGTCACCCCCAAAACCACACTGATAAGGATTGTATAAGGCATTCCTATAACACTGAAAATCACAAAAAAAACAAACCCTATTATAACTGACTCGATTATTTTGCCGGTTAAAAACCCACCGAATTTTTTATGAACGAGCCTTATGTTTTCAATAATAGTGTTGGCAGTTCGCACTTTAAAGATACTGTAAAGTGCTTTTTTAAATTGAGCGGCGAATAACTCTTTGCTATTGAGCAAGTACGCGCAAATGACTATTCCTATAACAAAATTAAAGACAAATCTGAACGTCTGAAAAATCCCGCCCGAGACCCCGTCCCATATATCAGACAAGCGCGGCATTACGTGGGTGGTGACAAGTTGGCTCAAATTGCTGAAAGAAACATCGAACTCGTTAACAATATTCAACGCCGCGTTATAGAAATCGGGGTATTGTTCCCCCAACTCTTCAATCCAGGGCAGAACATCGGCCCTGAAATTTATGGCAAAAATCGTTTCAATTGAGAGTATAAGTTGCGGAATGACTGCCCAAATCAACGCCAGTAAAAACACAACGGCAGACAGCATAGCGGTGAACACCCCCATGCCCCGTGACAAGCCGCGAATTTTCACGCCGTTGTCTGTCGGTTGAAAGCCCGGCTCTTTTTTTGCTTTTCGCGTATCAGATGCTTTGTTCATTGCGGTGAACAGCGGGCGATACCATCTTTTTTCAAAGAAATTCATGACCGGCGTTAGCAGATAGGCGAAAACGAACCCGACAACAACGGGAGCCATGGCTTCACTCGTTTGAACAAAAAACTCTGAAACAGAAGTGATGTTTGAAATAAGGGCATAAAGCAACAGACAAGCGGCAACCACCAAAAAGGCGGTTATTGCCCAATAGAGATATTTTTTATCCCATTTATACCTCATTGATTTTTCACTCCATTTACAAATATACCCTATTATTATAATAGGTTTTGTTCAAAATGTCAATAGGGAATTTGAAAATTAATTTTTATTAATGTTAAAAAGTGTAAAATATTAATCTTAGAGCTTTGTGCCATTAGGGTTGAGCGTCAATTTGTTCGCAAACATTTTCAATTTTAACCGTCTTTTTAAAACTCTTATCCCGTGAAACGAGTTCAACCTCGCCGTTTTCCATGTTTCTTTTACTTAATATAATTCTAAGTGGAATACCTAATAAGTCGGCATCGGCGAATTGAATGCCGGCGTTTAGGTTTCTGTCGTCAATAATTACTTCATACTTTTGCGATAACTTGTTATACAGCTCAAAGGCGGCATCTCTGATTTCGGGGATATTGCCGTTGAGCATACAGATGTGAATGTCCCACGGGGCGACTGCTTTAGGCCAAATCGGACCGTATTCGTCGTGGTGGTTTTCGAGAATACAAGCGAAAAGCCTTCCCACGCCAATGCCGTAACACCCCATAATCGGGGTCTTGAGCGTGCCGTCAATGTCGGTGTAAGTCATATTCATAGACTTTGTATATTTATCGCCGAGTTGAAAGATATTGCCGATTTCAATTCCACGACTTATTTTAAGAGGAGCATTGCAAGTTACACAACAATCGCCCTCAACAACCTTTGAAATGTCTGAAAACTCAACCGCTCCGACATCACGGGCAACTGAAAAGCCGGTGAAATGACAATCCTCTTTATTTGCCCCTGCAACAAGGTTTTCCAACCCCTCTAAAGATTTGTCGAAATATACCTGCACATCTGCCTCTAACGATTTAGGCCCGATAAAGCCCAAACACAATCCACCCATTTTATTTTCTGAAACGTTTGATTCAAACGCCTGAACTTCACTTTTGATTATGTTTTTAAGCTTAAATTCGTTCACTTCGAGGTCGCCCCTAATAAAGACAACCAACGGCTTTTGCGTGTCTTTTCTTATAAACAAAGCCGCCTTAATTGTCTGAGGATGAGGGACTTTCAAGAACGCCGCCAACTCGTCAATCGTTTTTATGTTGGGGGTGTGAATTGGTGTCAGAGCATGCTCATCAGAGGGTGAGTTTGCCACAGGTGGCACGCCGAGAGCAACCTCCATGTTTGAGCTGTAGCCGCAAGTGTCGCAGACAACCAAAGAATCCTCACCGCCGTCAGATAGATACATAAATTCGTGGGCAACTTTTCCGCCCATCATGCCTGAGTCCGACTTTACCGCGATGAAGTCAGAAAGCCCAACACGCTTGAAAATCCGCTCATATGCCTTATATGCTGTTTCGTAATATTCCTCAAGACATTCTTGATTTTGGTGGAATGAGTAGGCATCTTTCATAGTAAATTCGCGAACGCGAACCATTCCTGCGCGCGCGCGTGGTTCGTCGCGGAATTTAGTCTGAATTTGATAGAGCATAAACGGATATTTAACATAGCTCTTCGCTTCAGTGCGCGCTAAATGCACAGCCGCTTCCTCATGGGTCATGGCTAACAGCATGTCCTTGTCCGTTCTGTCTTTGAAGCGCAAAAGCTCACTGCCGACACTTTCAAACCGCCCCGACTCGTTCCATAGCTCCGCCGGAAGTGTAACAGGGAACAGCACTTCTTGCCCATCTATCAAGTCCATCTCATCGCGAATAATTTGCTCAATTTTCTTAATAATTCGCTTTGCGGGGTTCAATAAGGTGAAAACCCCGTTAGTCACCTGTCGAATATAACCCCCCCTAAGCATAAAAATATGGCTCGCCAAAAAAGCTTCGGCGGGCTTTTCTTTATAACGCTCTCCCAACAATCTACTCAATTTCATATCTTTAAATCTAACCTTTCTTAACGTTTTAAATAATAATATCACATTTTATTATAAATGTCAACTTGACAAATTGGTGTTTTAGTTGTAAAATAGATAGTAAATAGATAAAGCAAGATAAATAGAGAAAAGGACTGAATTTATGTTTAAGAAGACAAACGCTGTCGGGCTCTTCGGTATGAACTCGTTTCCCGTCACGGTGGAAATCAATAAAGAACTCGGTATTCCGCGCTTTGATATTGTCGGGCTTGCCGATGTTTCGGTTCAGGAAAGTCGTATGCGAATCGAATCGGCTTTGGCTAATTCGGGTGTCGCGATTGAGAAAAGAAAGAGAGTGGTGAACCTAAGCCCGGCATCAATCAAAAAGAGCGGCTCAATGTTCGACATGGCTATTCTTGTGGCGGTTTTAGCGGCAGACAATCTTTTGAATATTGACATTGAACGGTTTGTATTTATAGGCGAAACATCACTTAACGGCGACATGATTCCGATTAACGGGGTTCTCACCATGGTTATAGAAGCACTTGAGCAGGGTATGGAAGGTGTGTTCGTTCCTGCTCAAAACGCGAATGAAGCGAGTGTCGTCGAAGGAATAAACATCTACCCCGTCAATGATGTTAAAGAACTTATCGGCATGCTAAGCGGAAGGCGCGCGCTTACTTCGCAAAGACATTACAGAGCGAAAGCGGCTGATTTTAAAGACACACTTGATTTTTCAGAAGTGAAAGGGCAAGAAAATGTAAAACGCGCCCTTGAAGTCGCCGCCGCGGGTTTCCACAACGTAATTATGCTCGGAACGCCGGGTACAGGCAAAAGCATGTTAGCAAAACGTATTCCGGGAATCTTGCCGCCTATGAGCTTTGAAGAAAGCCTTGAAACAACTGAAATTCATTCGGTGGCAGGGCTGTTAGACAACAAACACCCGTTAGTAACAAGACGTCCTTTTCGCCCTGTGAGCCACACCGCATCATCGGCAGGGCTTATCGGCGGCGGGCCCGTTCCGCGCCCGGGTGAAATTTCGTTAGCACATAATGGTGTTCTTTTCTTAGACGAATTGCCCGAGTTTGACCGCCGAACGCTTGAAACATTGCGGCAACCGTTAGAGGACGGAATAATACATATCTCACGAGCGGCGGGCAAAATCAGCTATCCGTGCAAAATCATGCTTGTTGCGGCGATGAACCCTTGCCCTTGCGGCGATTTCGGGCACCCTGCGAAAAAGTGTCGCTGTTCCGAGCGGCAAATAAGCGCGTATTTAGGCAGAATAAGCCGCCCTGTTTTAGACAGAATTGACATTCAAGTTGAAGTCGCCCCGGTAAACTATGAAGAAATTTCGGCAGGCTCAAAAATTCAAAGTGAGTCATCAAAACAAATTTTAGAGCGGGTGGAATGTGCAAGGCTCATTCAAGAAAACCGTTATCGCGGCATGAACATTCGCGCTAACTCAGAAATCACACCGGGGCTGTTAAATCAAATTTGCGTCATGGAAGAATCGGCAAGTCAATTGCTTAAAAACGCATTCGAGAAGTTAGGCATTTCAGCGCGCGCTTATGACAGAATACTGAAAGTCGCACGAACCATAGCCGACCTCGACAACAGCGATATAATAAAAAAACCACACATCGGCAGCGCAATCGCATATCGAAGTTTGGATAAGAAATATTGGGGAAGGTGACGGCAGTTGACAGTTGACAATTGAGAGTTGAGAGTTGACTAATTGTTGTTAATGTGGTATGATTAAGAATGGGTATAAAGAAATAGGAGGAGCGATATGGATACTGTTTGTGTAAACCTAAACCGCGAGCTTGCAACAAAGGCAAGACCTGTACTCAACCATTATGGGATAGACATTGAAACGGCTCTCAATGTTTATCTTTTGCAAGTCATATCAGATGCAAAGCCGCTTTCACCACAAAGAGAAAAAGCGGAGTACGTACGCCCCGAGTTTCAGTTTGGCTGTTTGAAAGGTATACTGAATATTGACGATGACTTCAGCGATGTTCTCGCGGATTTCAAGGAGTATATGTGATGACAAAACATCTCCTTGATACGCATACTGCGATATGGGCGTTGTTGGGCAATGATGAAAAATTGTCCGCAAGAGCAAAAAGCATAATAGCCGATAAAACAGTCGAACTTGCTGTCAGCATTGCTTCCGCTTGGGAAATTGCTATTAAAATCAGCAAGGGCGGTAAAATTACAGACATGGGCGGCGTTGCGGTTTTTTTAGATAAGCTCTGTGAAAACGGAGTTGAAATTCTTGGGGTGGGTGCCGGAGAAGTCAAGATTGTTGAATCTTTACCGCTTATTCATAATGACCCATTCGACAGGCTTATCGTTGCGACAGCAAAAAATCACGGAATTACTCTCCTATCTGCCGATGAAAACGTTCAAAAATATGATGTCAATTGCGTTTGGTGACTACCCAATTAATTAAAAATGTAACAAAGATGTAGAGATAAACAGATGTTTACAAGAAACAGGGTGGCAACTAAATCGCTGTCACTACAGTCGAGAAAAATACCGTTGATTAGTTCCTTAAAATAATTTTCGACACTTGATATTGCCCAAGGTGTGAGCGAACATAATGCAAGAGTTCGCCCGAATAATCTCGCAACCAATTTGGGTCATTTCCCATATACAAGACGATTTCCCATGTTGTATAAAACCGTCCTCTTTTTTGCTGACTGTGTTTTAACTCGCACATTGCCGCACAATGATAAAACAAGTTGACAACTCTTCTAACAGCAGTCTCAACAGTACCGCTGTTTGAACGGTCGGGGGTTTGAAGTACAGCCTTGCGTTTAGACAATGGTGTTTTGTGAACACGGTAATTTATCTCGCTTGTCCCCTTAATTCTATTGCAATGTACACACAATGTTTGAAGATTTGAAATGTCATTAGTTCCGCCCATTGCGATGGGAAGAATGTGGTCAACCTGCATTGAAACCCCTTGTCGCCGCGACTTACCGCAACATAAACATGTATAATTATCACGAATGCGCACTTGTTCTTTCTTTTCTTTGGTTAAGTCATCATTGGGCAGCGAAGTATTAACGGGAGGGGGGATAGGTTGCCCGTGTGTTTTGTTTAAGGCGGTCTCTATAGACTTGTTAAAAGCACTTTTAAAGTTGCTGTATGTTTTGTATAAGAAGCCCCAGTGAAGACTGCCATCGTTGAATTTAGTACGCAGTATTATGTCGGTATCAAGTGGCGTTGTGTTCAGATATTCAGTCGCTAATTTATCCATATCATATATGTTTCTCTCACTGAAATCTATGAATCTCGGGGCTTCATTGTTTTGTGCAATATGGTGAATAATCTTTGTCACGTTCTCGACGAGCATACCATCAAATCCATCGGTTTCAATGTCGAAAAACTCGTCCGCAAGCTCTTCGGCTTTATCGGCAATCTGACTCTCGACCACATTTTCGTTTGAATACGCTGATAAATCTTGTTTCAAAGCATGCTCTATTAAACGGTCGTACTTTTCCTTGTTAAATTCATACGCGCCGATATTGTCCTTAAAAGTAACGTGTTCCTGTGAAGAATCCGTGGCATCAATGGAATCCTGTTCAATGGCAATTGTATACTCGACACTATAGAACCCCACCGGAATAAACGTCAAGTAGCCAACGTCTTCAAAACCGGAATACGTTGAGCGGAGACAACGCTGTAAACAGCATTCGCACGGACACCTTGTGCCTTGAGTTTTTCAACAAGATATTCGCACTGAACCCATCTATCGGCAAAAATCAGAGTTTTGCCGTATTCGTCCCTGTTCTCGATATAATCACTGATGATGAGGTCATTTCTCTTGTGATTGTCAGCTAAAATCTGAATAAGATTCTCAGGTAAATCCTTGTGCTTGTTCACAAGTCTGTCAAACAGACTATCGTCCACATCAAACTCTATGCCCGTGTCTTTCTCTATGTACTTTGGTACAGCAAGCACTTTTTGAGTTTGTAGATTTTCCTTCTTGGCTTCATAACAAATCCATTGGTCGTAAATCTTTTTGAGCCACCCACTAATGCGTTTGTCCATATGCATAGGCGTAGCTGTTAATCCGAGAACATATAGATTTTTGAGCGAATCACGCATAGAGAGCAGTAGTGTCCTGCAACCGTAAGCCGGAGTATGATGCGCTTCGTCAATTACAACAAAAAGTTCGCTTTCTTTGCAATGCTCAACAAAATTACGAAAAGGAGTGTATGCAATTTCGCCCCGCCCATCAAGTTGTTCGGAATTATATGCGATTATAGCAGTCTGTGTTGTGCAGATTAGCACATCATCTGTAGGAAGAATACTACCGGAATTGGCATGGTTTGTACTACTTGATACAACCCGCAAATTAACAGTGTCACGTCCATATGCGTTGTGGAGTTCTCCGATAAATGCTTCGGTAGCTTGGTCAAGTAAATATGATGATTGAGCCATCCACAGAACTTTTATTCCCTTAGAAATTATGTTGCGGCAAATCCAGTTTACTGAAGTAAATGTCTTTCCACCCCCGGTTGGCAAAACCAACAGACTCCCTTTGTAGCCCTGAATAGGCACAGGAAGTGCTTTTGACAAGCAATTAAAAGCCTCCTGTTGATGCGGAAATGGTTGCTTGTTTTGGTTGTTTATGCGTTGGTCTGTGAGTTCTTTTATGTCTAACGTGTAATATCCTGCCATACTCCCCTCCGAAAATATTATAATGCAGGGCTTTTATCATTAAGCCCTTTATAAAATATAACATATTTCCCCAAAAAGCGCAATAGCGACAAAGAAAATTCGTGATTATATATATATATATAATTTGTTGAATATTTTTGTGGGTTTTGACGGACAGTTGGCGAACAGTTGACAAATGCGGTAAAGTGTGATATACTATACAAAAAGAGAGGTGATTGCGTTTTATGACTGAACTCGAATATAAATTCACTTATGACCTGCTGTTCAAGATGGTCTTCACAAAGCATGTTAAATTGCTGAAAAGTCTTATTGGGCTCGTGAGTATTCCACAGCTTTACAAGAAGGTGAGACCTACTCTGACTTACCGAAGACGATTGTTATCAGCATAGTAAATTTCACGATGTTTAAAGATTATTCCGGCTTTCATTCAGAGTTTCACGCGCTTGAAACCACTCGTCATACACAGTTGACCGATAAGTTTTGTCTGCGTTATTTCGAGTTGCCTAAATTGCCATTAGATGCCTTATCGAAAACCGATAGGCTCAAATTATGGCTTGCATTGTTCAAAGCAAAAACTGAGGAAGATTTGAAACAAATTGAAGAGTTAGGGGTTGATGAAATGCAAGAAGCGATTCAAGCTTATAAAACAGTTGCTGCCACTTCCGAATTCAAGGAAGTCGCACGTCTTCGTGAACGGGCGAGATTTAACGAAGCATCGGCTTTGCGGAATGCAGAGCGGAAGGGAAGGCGTGAGAGGAATATTGAAATTGCACGAAAACTTATAAGCCGCGGCAGACCCATTGAAGAAATCATGGAAGATACCGGTTTAACACATAAGGAAATTGAACGCTTGCAACTGCATTAAATAATATTGATAGCGGTGAACTTGCAAAGCCGCACGAAAACAACTTTGCGACAAGGAGCAATATGAATAGTAATACTAACAGTTTTTTAGAAGGTCTTAACCCTATGCAGTGTGAGGCGGTTTTGCATACCGAGGGGCCGCTTTTGATTATTGCGGGGGCGGGTAGCGGTAAAACTACCGTGCTTTGCAGGAGAATTGCCAACTTAATTTTGGCTTGTAATGTCAGGCCATATCGAATTCTTGCGGTTACTTTTACCAACAAAGCGGCTAACGAACTCAAAGAGCGTTTGGCGGCAATGGGGGCTGATGCCGATGATGTTTGGGCTTGCACCTTTCACTCGTGTTGCGTTAAAATGCTAAGGCGCGGCATTGAACGATTGGGGTATAAACCCGGTTTTACAATCTTTGATGCCGATGATTCGGCAAGGGTAATCAAACAATGTATGGCTGATTTGGGAATCACCGACAAAGCGTTTAACCCTAAGGTTATACAAAGCATAATTTCACGTGCTAAAGACCAAATGATTTCGGCGCGAGAATTTGACGGCGATGAAAATGACTATATTTTAAGTGTAACAAAACAAGTTTATGTGGAATATCAAAAGCGACTTAAACAACAAAACGCGCTTGATTTCGATGATATTATTTTCAACTGCGTTGTTATGTTACGTGAAAACGCGGATATACTCGAAAAATGGCAAAGGCAGTTTAGCTATATAATGGTGGACGAGTATCAAGACACCAATATAGCGCAATTCGAGTTAGTCTTATTGCTGTCGGGCGGCTCTGCTAACCTGTGCGTGGTGGGTGATGAAGACCAGAGCATTTATCGCTTTAGGGGCGCGACGATTGAAAACATTCTGTCGTTTGAGCGGCAGTTTTCAGCGAGGGTCATCAAGCTTGAACAAAACTATCGCTCCACCGACACTATACTTAAGGCAGCAAATGCCGTGATTAGCAAAAATTCACGCCGAAACGTGAAAAACCTGTGGACTGATTTAGGAACAGGCGACAAAATTAAATTGGTAACGCTCAGTGACGAGAGAGAAGAAGCCTCGTTTGTGGCAAGCTCTATAGCCGAGTCGGAAAACAAGAAGTATTCCGACAACGCAATTCTTTATCGCACCAACGCCCAATCGAGAAATTTCGAGTTTTCGCTGTCGCGTATGGGCATTCCCTACATAATCATAGGTGGGACAAGGTTTTATGAGCGCAAAGAAGTAAAAGACATCATAGCCTATCTCAGCGTACTCGACAATCCTTTTGACATGCTAAGACTTAGGCGAATTATAAACGTTCCCAAACGCAATATAGGCGAGGCAACACAAACCGAAATTGAGCGGTTGGCTTTAGAGCATAACGCCTCGCCGATTGAAATAATAGAAAACGCCGATAAATTTGAAACTCTCTATCGAAAAGCGAAACCGTTGAGTGGGTTTTTGAAGTTTTTCAGAGAGATTTTACAGCGCGCGCAAAATCCCGAAACCACACCGGACGAGCTTATTGAGGACATTCTCGAGCTTTCGGGGTATCGACTGATGTTAATGTCAGAGGGTGAAGAGGGAATGGGTAGGCTTCAAAACATTGAGGAGCTTAAATCGGCCGCCATCACTTTTGTTGAGGACAGCGGGCCCGAAAACTCCTCTCTCAGCGAGTTTTTGGGGCATTGCTCACTTATGTCTGCAACAGACATTAGCAGCGAGAACAACAACAGGGTGGTTTTAATGACCATTCACGCCGCTAAGGGGACCGAGTTCAACAACGTTTATCTTGTCGGTGCGGAGGAAAACATCTTCCCTTCTATGAGAAGCCTTTCTGAGCATTTAGGCGAGGAAGAAGAGCGGCGTTTGGCATATGTCGCCATCACGCGCGCAAGAAAGAAATTGTGCATCACCCACGCAAAGCAACGATTGTTTTTCGGGCAGACAAATCGAAACAGGCTATCGAGATTCATTGCGGACATTCCCCCCGATTGTATTGAGCCTATTGACAAAACCGTAACTGCTAATACGCAAACAACGTCTTATTTCAAACGCACGAATACAACTGGCGGCTACCTGCAAAACCAAAATGCGCGCCCGACTATGACTGCAAAAACAGACTTTGTGCGCGAGCCTCCTGCGCACGGCGCGCGAGTTAAGCACAAGGCTTTCGGCAAAGGAACGGTAATCGGAATAACACCAAAAGGCAACGACACGTTAGCTGAAGTTGCGTTCGATATTTTGGGAACCAAAAAGGTGTCGGTTAAGTTTTTGGTGGTTGAGAATCCATAAATTTTTTAAGTTTAATTGCATCTTTTATTTCGAGACCTTTTTCTCCCGCTAAAGATTCAAGGTGGTGGGTGAACTCGTGTAGCAGTGTCTTTTTCAGCTGTTCTTTTTGTCGCTCGACATTCATATGAGAACAGACCCTTGTAAAAGAGCCGTAATAAATTGCAATATAACGCCCCAGACCATAGCGTTGATAGTGATATTCCCCCAAAACATAGAGCCTTGTCTGCGCTTTGCTTTTGGGGTGAATTTTTGTGTCCGGCAATAATACTATTCCGCCGTTGAGTTGTTTATAAAACCCTTCCGGCAACTCATCGGCAAAATCATCAAGTATTTCTCCAACCTCTTCAAATGAAAGCATATATACCTCTTCTCTGCCCGTCACCACGGTTCCACCGTGCCTGTTATTTGGGTGATTGAGTTTAGTTTGTTTTCTTTCATGTATTGTTCAAGTTCGCTTGGAATTTTTGTTGGAAGATGTGGGTCGGTGAACAATGCCGTTCCGATTTGCACTGCCTTTGCGCCGGCTATGAGAAACTCAAGCGCATCGTTTAAACAAGAGATGCCACCCATTCCCACTATATCTATATCAACGGCACGCGCCACCTGCCAGACCATTCTCACCGCAACAGGTAACACCGCCGGGCCCGAAAGACCGCCGACGTTGTTTCTTAAAATAGGGCGGCGAGTTTTTATGTCAATTCTCATTCCCAATAGGGTGTTTATAAGTGACAGTGCATTCGCGCCTTCTGACTGCGCCGCTTTGGCAATTTCGGTTATGTCGGTGACGTTCGGGCTTAATTTTACCATAAGCGGCTTGCTTGTTGCGGCGCGCACGGCTTTGGTGATTGCCGCCGTTGCTTGTGTGCTTACGCCGAAGCTTAAGCCACCTTGCTTTACGTTTGGGCATGAAATATTAAGTTCAACCATGTCAACCGCGCTCTTGTCTAACTTAGCGGCAGATTCAACATAGTCCTCAATTTTTTCGCCCGCAAGGTTCGCTATAACTACGTTAGCGCGTGACTTGAGAGAGGGTAGCAACTTTTCAATAAAATCATCAATTCCGCAATTTTGAAGCCCTACAGAATTTAACATTCCGCTCGGGGTTTCGGCGATTCGCGGGGGTAGATTGCCTTGCCTTTTGTTCAAGGTAGTGCCTTTGCAGGAAATGCCGCCCCATATATTAACGGGATAAAGCGGTTCGTAATCGTCACCGTAGCCGAAAGTCCCCGAAGCCGCAATGAACGGATTAGGGAATGTCACCCCACCCACACTAACGCTCATTTTTGTATGCAAACTCATAACAGCACCTCCCTTGCGTTGAATACCGGGCCTTCTTTGCAGACCCTCACCATTTGCTCACCCGTTTCGCCGACACTTTTGCAAGCGCAACCGGCACACGCACCGACACCGCACGCCATTCTCTCTTCAAGCGACACGCGGCACAAAACGTTGGCGCGAGTGCAAATCTCCGCCACCGCTTTGAGCATGGGAACAGGGCCGCAGGCATATACAACGCCGACATCATCCGATTCTAACAGCTTGTTAAGCGGTTCGGTAACAAGCCCTTTTGTCCCGACACTTCCGTCTTGTGTGCAGATGATGACTTGCGCCCCCGTTTGTTTAAAATCATCAGCGAGAATAATTTTGTCATACCCTCTAAATCCCATTAATGCTACAGCCTTGTTGGCATGTAATTTCGCCATGCCATAAAGCGGAGCGACACCCATTCCACCACCGATTAAAATGGCGTTAAGGCTTGAATTTTCTGTTTGTGAGGGCAATTCAAAGCCGTTGCCTAACGGACCGAGCAGGTCAATGCTGTCGCCCACGCGCGTTTCGGCAAGCTTTGCAGTTCCACAACCGCGCACTTCAAACACTATTCGGATTGTCCCTTCGTCTTTGTCAATGTCGCAAATCGAAATAGGGCGGCGAAGGGTAAAGCCTTCAACCTTGATATGAACAAACTGCCCCGGAACTGCCAATGCGGCAATGTCACCGCAAAGCACGGTAAACGAATAGACCCCCGCAGATATTGCCTTTTTCTCAATTACGTGATATAACTTGCATTTATACATATTTTTACCGTTTTTACTTTCTTTGTTAGTAAATTTATTATAACATAAATTTGCGCGAAGCACAAGCGAATTTATTCGTAAAAATTTTTTAATTTTCAAAATTTCAAAACAAATTTAAGTGCTTTATTGTCAAAATATGGCGTGTGTTTTTGTCTATTCCTACAAAATAAGCAAAATCTATGAAATTTTTTCTTTAATATATTGACAACCGCTAAATTATATAATATAATAGAATTAAGCAATTTAAGCTACCTCCATTATTTAGTTTTGAGTTATCTCCTTTCTTTTGTTCTACTCTTTTTGTTTATCTGACCTAAAAGCCCCCCTTTGATTAAGGGGGGCGATTTTTTTGTGGGTTTTAACGCTTATCTTCTAAAAATTCCTCCATCGGTGACGATGATTTGACCGCCTGTGTTTGTTTTAAAGTGCAGGAAGCCATTGCCGTCAAGGGTAGGTCTTGGGTCGTCCAACGCGCTAATTTTGTTGATTTGTATGTCATAGTGATATATTTTAACGTTATTAAGAGCAACCCTGCTGTTAAGTTTCACCGCTATGCCTGCCGATTGATTGTAACTGCCATCATGCCCTAAATTCATCACCGCAAAGTTGTTCCTGTAAAATCTGTCTAAAAACGCCTTTGTTTGAGTCGCTTTCTCGTCCTTTGTTGAGGCGTATACGTTTATATCGTCCTCAACTAAAGCCGCATCTAACGTTATTCTGATATCGAATTTGTTGTCAGGGGTTCTTGAGTCAAAGACAAGGGTCGTCAACTCGCTTTGTGCGGCAAGCTCAGCGGCGGATTTAGTGACAACGTTCGCCCCGACAAACCTTATAAATTCGCTGTCGGCGGCTGTGTTTTCTATTACGGTTTTCATTTCATCGTGATAAATCGTTCCGGGGCTTTCGTTGTTATTATTGTTTTCATCGCCGTTTTCGTTTTCGTGGAATGTCTCTTCGCTCTCTCCATAAGTTTCAATGGTATCAATTCCTCCGGTTCTGAAATAGCGGCTGAATGGGAGTAGTTCTATAGACACATCACTGTTGCCGTTGAAGGATATGTAGCGCGGTTGAATGTCCACAAAGCGCGCCATCTCTTGCGCTTCCCCATAGGTTGTCCATTTAATCCCGGGGGCTAATGAGATTGTGACATCTTTGCCGGGGGTGTTGAAAAGCTCGCTTGAGATGTTCGCGGTTGAGGCGTTAAATTCGCGCACCTGCGCACCGGAGCTGACTCGTATCAGATAATACACCGGCATTCCGTACTCGAAAGTATAATAATATGTCCCCGAATCTAACGCAATGTGTGAATAACCGTAGACAACCGCCGGCTCATGTTCAAAATGCCCGATGGCGATGTTGCTTGTCTTTGTTTCACGGCTATCAGGAACGGTGTTAACCGAAAAGTACATATGCGGCACTCTCGTGTCTGAAACAACCTCGTTGCCGTATACTATTTCAATCTTATCGCCAAAATTCACCCCTTCGATTACAAGAGACCTATGTAACGTCCGCGTTTGAGGGGACTCAACTGAGACATTCCCCAAATTCAATAAAATTAATCCCGCTATAGCAGATAAAGCTAAAGCTTTCAAAACTATATTTTTCATAAACTATCCTTTCAACGGCGAGCCGCCGTTAAGTAAAATAAAATTCAGACGGGAAGGCTATAATAGCTTCGCCTTGCTGTAATCTATTGTCCCCGCGAAAGGGTTATAGACAATGTCGACACAGCCTTTTTGATAGAAGAAATATTCTGTCTGATAACAAAGCGGAATAAAAAATCCGTTGTCAATAAGGTGGCGTTCAGCTTTTTGATAAAGCGCGAAGCTCTCGTTTTTGTCCGGCGTTCTTTGGGCTTGTTCGATGGTTTTGGCGTATTCTGATGATTTGCTGAAAATCGGGAAACGCTCGCCCTGAACAAAATATTTTAAATAGGCACAGGGTGAATTATAGTCACCCGAAAGTCGGGTTGCCGCGAATTGAAAGTTGCCCTGTGCTATTTCACGCTCAAATTCTGCGGGTGGCAACATTCTGATATTGCAGTAAAACCCCAACTCTTTTTGCCATTTTTGGGTGATAAATCCCAAGAACTCTTTTATTGTGGGATTGTCGGGTACTAATAAATCTAAGCCGTTTATATTTACAACGCCTTTGCGTTTAAGCGCGCGCTCGAATGCCGCCTTCGCGCCTGACAAATCTGTGTCTCGCTGAAAGTCAACCCCCAAATCGCGGTATCTGTCGTTGCCGAGTTTGACATCAAACGGGATTAACATTCCCGTTTTGTTAAAGCCCACGGGGGCAACGGCAATATCATCATCACCAAAAGCTCTCGAAAGCGCGAACCGGAAGTCTTTATCAGCGAATACGCTTTCCCCTTTAGTATTGAAGACAAGCCCCCAAACGAAATTTTCATATTCGTCAAATGGGAACTCGTTAATTAACCCTTGCGCCGTCTGTCCGCTTGCCACTATGCTGTGGGTGTCGCCCTCTAAAAAATGAGGAAGCACTCGCTCGGGCGCGCTTATAAAAAAGTTAAGCCCGTATGGATATATTCTGTCCACCTCGTTATTAGGGGTGTTGCGCCTTAAAATTAGGTGGTTGTTTTCACTGCTGTATGGGTCATAGTCCCACCTGAAAAGCCAAAAAGAGCCGTTTGAAATCACCGCCTCGGCGTTCAGCCCGTATCTTCCTTGTGTGCTGTTGTAAAAATCCTCGTTGCAGGGCATGGCGGCGGTGGTGGTAAGCAACTCGGGGAACTGTAAATCAGCGTACTCTAAGCGGATAACCAAGTTAAAATTGTCAATCGCTTCTACTCCGAGGGCGGTTATGTCGTTAAGCTCGCCGCTGTTTATGGCGCGTGCGTTTTTAATCACGAAAAACCTCTCGGCGTTCGGCGATTTTGTTGTTGGGTTAATAAGCCGTCTGAACCCGAAAACAAAGTCTTGCGCCGTACACAATGCAGGCTCTTGCGACTCCCTGCCTGTATACCAATATACGTCATCTCTAAGCTGAAAGGTATATGTAAGACCATCGTCGCTCACAAAATACTCACCCGCGACTCCCGCTGTGACATTCCCACGCTCATCAAGCTTTAACAGACCTTGAAACATATTGGCAATAACCATTTTTGAGTTCTCGTCTGTTGCGGTTTGGGGGTCTAACGTTCGCGGATTAGAGCTTATATCATATTTAAAAATATAGTCGCCGCCGTCGCTCTCGGAACAACCGATAAATAAAAACAGCAAAACAGCCGACAATAACACTCTTTTCGTTTTATTCAACCAAAACTAACCTTCCTTCAGCAATGCTTTTCTTACAATAAATCTCTCTTTGGTTTGAACTGCCCTTAAATCTAAGCCGAAAATCGCGCAACTCATCAATATATCGCCCGTCAACCAACACGTCGATATAAGAGAGAAGCTCGTCCACTTCCGGCTTATTCATAGCTTTCAACTCTTCGTATAAATAGCCTGTATAACAGCGGATATTATATTTATCGGAAAGCCTTTTCGCTATTTCAGAAAACGCGGCGCACTGGCAAAACGGCTCGCCACCCGAAAAAGTAACCCCGTCTAATAAAGGATTGTCTTCAATCTCACCAATAATCGCGCTAATATCATAAAAACTGCCACCCGACATATCGTGTGTCTCGGGATTATGACAGCTCTTGCACAAATGTGGGCATCCTTGCGCAAAAATCGCGTATCTGATTCCGGGCCCGTCCACAACAGACTCTCTGACGATTCCCGCAATTCGTACTTCCATTTTCAGACTTCCCCTTTGTTTATCATTCTCCTGCGGGAACGATGTGGAAAATTCGTTCTTGCGGGTGGGCTAAATTCAACCGTGTTCTGGCGATTTCTTCGATATACTCTGCGCGGTTTTCCTCAAGGGTGTAGCGTTCAAGTCGCTCATTAGCCTGTTCGATAGCGAGTAGTTCGCTTTCTATTTTTTCTAACTCTGCGATTTTATTTGCGTGTTCAGTTAGGTTTGATATGTATAAGAAAAACGCTATAGCCATAATAAAACCAAACACGAAAAAAGATAGAACAACATCACCTTTTTTTGACTTTTGCTTTGATAACATCATTTTTACCATCCATTATTTTTTTATTCCTTCTAAGAGGTGTCCTTCTATTATACACCAACCTTAACATAGATTTCAAGAGCTTTTTGATAGAATTGTAAATAACGACAAAATTTTTAATAAATTTCAGTGCAATTTTACATATAATCCTCAAAGCGGGCTTTATTATAACATGGTATATTTTTTTGAACAGCTTTCTCAAAGCGTTGGCGAATTTATTTATAACAAACGAAATCAGCGCGCCTAAGGTTAAAAAATACACCGCCCCACCGAAAGCAAGCGCGACAACGAAAAGCATGCGGAACTCACCCGTCCCCAACTCCATAGAATAGGCGAAAGTGACAAGCCCCGCAAAACAAAGAAACGCAAAATCCTCAACCCCCACAGCCAATCCATTGTGGGGGATAAACACCCTGAGCGTGCGAAAACCCTCATACACAAAAGCCAACGCAAAGCCCACAAGTGCGAAGTCACCTAAAACCGCCAAATTTTCAGCCGTAGAATCATACATTACTCACTTCTCACTCCCCACTATTTAAACAGTCTCGTCAAAAAATTATTAGCGACCCTCTCGCTATTGCCGTAACACAAGCCGTCAACTCTTCCGTGAAGCTGCATATCGCCGCTATCTTTGTCGGCATTAATAATCTCAAGCTTCTCGCCCTTTATTTTCAGCTCACCCAACTCGGTGAAAACCACGACTTCACACTCATTAAAGCTTATGATGTCGATTACCCCCGACAAAATGACTTTGTGTCGGTTTTCCATGATAAAATTATGCTCTTTTTTAAACCCTCTTTCCTGCATTTGCTCTCTCCTTTATATATAGTTGTCCTTAAGACATCTTATTCAAAAGCGAGAGAAATATAACCGAAAATTAACCACCACCCGGCGCTTGTGCGTTGGGTGGTGTTGTTTTGTTGGAATGTCTTGCGAGAATGGGTTCAGGTGGGGTGGGCATGCCAACCCCGTCTTTCAAACATCTGCAAATTTCGGGACGGGCAAGCCCGTCCCCTACAGTGTGCGGAATTGCTTTCAAGCTTTTTCAAGAACTCACATCAACCACCTTCAAAAACAGGGTAGGTTTTGTCAATACTTCATAACATACTCTCTCCAGGTATCGGGGTATAATCTCATTATATGGTCGCGTGCTTCTCTGTTCAGTCTTGTTGCTCGATAATCCTCGCCTTGTCGCGCAAATT
>WRLV01000010.1 GCA_009777445.1 Oscillospiraceae bacterium
ATCCAATCATGGTAACGAGCAACACCAGAAATGTTGCTAAGGCACGATGTTGGAAAATTTATATACGCATCTAATTTATTAACATAATCTTCCCAAGATTGAATTTCTTTCCCATGAAGTTCCATCAGAAATAAACTCTCGTTTTCCTTCACTTGACTTACAATTTCCGTTGCTTCTGTAGCATTCACATAATAAATTTTATTATTAATCATTCTGGTCTCCTTTACATAGATGAATTTTTTTTAGCATTTCATCCATGTTTTTATTATAATTTTCTTTTAACTCTTCATCTTCCCAGTCAAAAAACGAAAATGTTTTTTTGACTTTTTCTAACATAGTTTTGAGCTTATCAATTCTATCTTGTTTAATCGTGGAAATATCTACTGAGACCAATGTTTCAAGCAATCCACCATCGCAATATTCTCCATCATACGGGTCATTCAAGAATAAATCTATAGCCTTTTCAAGTGCAACATCATACAAAATATCTTGCCTAAACATTTTGCAAACATCAATAATATCCAAAGTTTCGTATGATTTATCTATTAGCCTATTATACCACTGTATAAGCCCACTATTAAATCCAGAATCGTCATAAAACAATCCGTATATTTCTTTCAATGATTTCATTTTATACCATGCTTTCTTAATTCTTTTTGACTAAGTTATTTCGTGGTTTTGCTTAAACTCTTCCATATCTATCAAGGATTTTATTTCGTCAGATAATTCAAGCAATTGTTTCCATTCCGAAGTGTTTTTAACAGAATAGACATTCCACAAATTTGAGTTTTGTAACCCGATAAATTCGTTCCTTAGTCGCATACTTTTATTTGCTATTTCTTCGTTTATTAAATTTGCATTTTTTAGAGTTGATAAAGCGCGCTCATGAAGAAAAGACACCACTCCAATGTCAAACTCTTCAAAAATATTATATTCTATATCTTCATCGCACGCTTCTAATAAATCAACGCTACACTTTTTTAAAGTGTCAATATAGAGTTCCATAAGATTGCTAAGCGAAATATTCATTTCAATTTCGTTCCTTACAAGTTTTTATGTTTCCAAATGACACCCACCTTATCACTCCACAAGATAAACACTAAAAGGCTTCGCCTCACCTTCCACGACACAATTAACAACACTATTCTCATCTTCTCCTTGCCACCAAGGCAATATCAAAGTCTCAAAGTCTTCAATTATCTCTTCTTTAAGTTCTGAATCTTCTTCTAAAAAACTATTGTAATCATAGATTATCAAAACATAACCGTCTTTTTCAAGCCAATCTAAATCAGTTATCCAATCATGGTAACGAGCAACACCAGAAATGTTGCTAAGGCACGATGTTGGAAAATTTATATACGCATCTAATTTATTAACATAATCTTCCCAAGATTGAATTTCTTTCCCATGAAGTTCCATTAAAAATAAATTTTCTTGTTCCTTCACCTGATTCACGATTTTCGTTGCTTCTGTATCATTCACATAATGAATTTTATTATTAATCATTTAATCCCCCATTTCTTTTCATAACTATTAAAAACTTCTTCCAAATAACTTTTGTGTATTTCCGCCCTCCAATCTTTAGCAATAATGTCAGGGTACATATGTAATACATCAGCTAAATCATATGCTTGTTTATAATTTTTTTTAATCAAAAGTTCTTTTAATTCGTCTAATTTAGTAATCAAAAATGTGTTTTGCTCAATGTTTTTTGCAATTCCCGTTTCCTGTGAATATCTATTTTCATGTCGCAAAATATACCATTTTTTCTCGCAGATATTTAGACTAATCATTAATTTACGAAGCCTATTATTGTCTAATGTTGAGTCTTCGTCTCTATATAAGTCTACTACATTTCTAAGAATATAAATGTTTTCTTTGTCTTTAACATCAGCTCTTATCCTTGAAATAAGCCAATATAAATCAAAAAGTTCGTGTGTTGTAAACATTTCATCACCAATTTACAATTAGAAATTATTCTATTATAACATCTATTGCCCTTCCATTTTTAATTGCGTTTGCTAATCTATGATGTCCTTCCAAAATCGTCCCGTCTCTCGAAATTGTGACCGCATCATGCAATTTACGCTCTTGCACAAGTTTTTCAATCGTTGCAAGGTTTTGTTTGTTCAATCTGCTTAAATCTTTACGTGGTTTAAATACTTCGCTTCTCGGGTCTACCCCTAATTGTACATCTTTCCCTTTTAAATCGACCTCTCTTCCTATCGGCTTAACAGGTTTAGCAGGTTTAGCAGGCTTAACAGGTTTAGATGTAGTTTTCTTAACGTTTTGATTAGTTTTACCAACGGTTTTAACCGCTTTAGCTTTACTCGCCACGGCAAACTTACCCAAAGCTACCCCAAAAATCGGTGCTGCAAGGTCAATAGAATCCTTAAAGTGTTGGTATGAGAAGGCTTTTTCGGGGTTAAAAGCGGATTCTACTGTGTCTAAATAGCCTAAAGTTAACCAGTTGCCGATATTGTAAGCTGTCGGCTCGCTTAACGCTTCCCTCCCTCTCTCCATGGTTGATTCAAGCAAATCTCTTGTGCCGTCTGTAAAGCCCATTGTAAGATAATTCATCACAGTGAAATAGTTGAAATCGTCCATCATATTGTAATAATTATTAGATAGCCCTCCGTAGATATCGTCCCACGCATCAGTAAAAACCTCACCTACATCCGGGTCGCTTATAAAATCCCAAGCTGCTTCTCCCGCGACACCCCAATAATAGAAATAATCGTCCAACCCATCGCTAAAAGATTCACCGATGTCTCTCCAACCTTCATCCCATGCCCGTAAATTTCTCTCCCTAAGCCTTTCAACCCTTTCATCCTCAAACCTATCATTCTCAACATAAAAACTCTCAATTTCCTCCCATCTTTTTAAGAGTTCTTCTTCCTCTTTTTTTGATTCTTCCTCCCTTCTCCACGCATCCATAGCCATTTTACAATGCTCTTCCACGACTTTATTAGACAACTTTTTTCTGTTAACTTTAAGAGTCCCCTCAATTTCCACGGTTCTTTTAATTTTCGTGGTTCTTTCGAGTTCTGCCTTTAATGTTAACTTAGCTTTTCTTAGGACTTCTCTGCTTATGTTCCTTTTTATTTTTACGTTCACATGTCTCCTCCTTTATCATAACATACTCCGGCAAAAAAAGCAACAGCTATTTTTGCCCTTCATTACTCTCTTTATCACGCTCTTCGCCTAAATAATTGTCCAAATGGTTCAACTCAATTACCTTTCCCAAGAGCTTAAGATATTCGCCCGGTGACAAGATTTTCATCAAAAGTGCATCTGCTCCCATCACTCCATACTCATCCTGCATTTCTTTGTCATTAAGGTCGGGAGAAACAACGCAATGCGAAACTAATTTCTTTAAATATGTTGTATTGTCAAACCTAAATCCCAACCGTCCGTTATACAGCGAAAACTTTACTGAATTTGTCATTAGTTCTAAATTTTCATCCGCCGTAATCGCCCTAATCTCAAATTCAACAGGAATGTCATTTTCATCCGAAAACCTCTCCGAAATAACCACACTTATATTTTCAACTTTTTTAATATTTTTTATATTCAAATTAGACATACTTTTCCCCTTTCAAATCTTTTTCTAAATTAATCCATCTTAATTCACGTTCAACATCCTTAACATAAGGGTGATTGGCAATAGCGGTTCGCTGTGAAAGAAGCGGTGTGGATTTTAAAACACCGTCAATAATTTCAGTTTCATTCATAATCATGTCACGGTCAAAACAAAAACTCACTTCTTCACCTTCAAAGTTGCCATTCCCTACATTATTAAAATGCCAAATCAAAAATTGAACTACCCTCTCCATGCTTGCGCAAAACTCTGTTTCTGTCTCGTTTGCATCAAGGTCAATATCACTATACATAGAGCGGATATTAATTTGATTCGGATTACCACCCAAACGCTCACTCTTAGCATCAAACGCCATACAATTTTCTATAATAGAACGTCTCAAAATTTCAATCAATTGCTTATAATTATCCGCGTTCACCTCAACGTTAAGGGTGCCGACCCCACCTTCAGAGCCTTCCACAGTGCGAACTTTAACCGCCCCAAACAGCGCAAGATTGCGCCTGAACTCTGCCAAATTTTCACCATCGTAATTTTTGATGACTAAAATCGTATTACGCGCATCCTCTTGCATATTATTCATAAAATCTGAAATAACTGCGTTGAGCGCGTCTTGAAGCGATTTAACATTATTAATCAACGGCGACAGGTCAGAATTTCTCTTAAAAGCAATTATAGGCACTTTCTGCCAATTATACTCGTCACTCCCACGCGAAATATAAGCCTGTCTAAACGGAAATTCAGCAATCAATTTCCCATCCCGATACTCGAAATATTCAATCCCCGTTCTTGTATAAACATGAACTTTAGTCACAATCTTCCTCTGCCTTGCTTCATAAGTAGTAATGTCAAAAACTCTTATAGCCACGTCCAACTCAGTATGCTCCGCGTCCTTCCATAAAGGTATAATTTCACTCGACGGAAATCTTCTGAACCTCAGCTTCCCAAACTCATCATAATAAAGGTGCAACCACCCAATCCCGCAATTAATCGAATCTAAAGCGATGTTCTTAACCAAACGATAGAACGCCCTATCAAAAGTCTCCTTCAAAAGACTTGAAAACTCTAAATTTTCAGTCTCAAAGACAAAGGGTTTCCCCGCAAGATAATTACATTTTTGCGTTACTGCCTTACGATATTGATTATCAACAATCCTATTATTAGGAAGGTTTTCAATCTCCATCTTTCTACCCAAATCCCCTATTGCGGTTCTTCGCCTATTCAAAATGTCATGCCGCCCGTCAAAATAGTCGTCGGCGGTTTTCATGGCCCTAAACTCAGGCGAGAGCAAAAAACCCCGAATCTCGTTTTCCCAAATCTCGACCTCATTCATTGGCGCGTTAAGCCTTATAGACTCATTGATATAATTCTCAGTCAAAACAACACTCTCCTTTTTTAATTTTTAGATTTTTTTAAATTTTTTGTTGGAATGTCTAATGCGTTTATTCTCCTGTTGTCAAAAAATCTTATCGCGCCCTCTTAAATGCCGCCAAGCAGAAGAGAAGCGCGATAAATATCTTTCAAAAAAAGGAGTGGTCTCACATATTTTTCCATATTAGCATTATAGCATACAAAAGGGGTATTTACAAGGTACATTACCGGGTCTTTTGGGTATATAACCGGGCATCTTTTTAAAATTTTTTTAAAAAAATCAGCCCAAAAAATATTTTTGTGAAATTTCTATAATTTATTAGTAAAAACTATTGCCTTTTTTATATGTTTGTGATATAATAGTTAGGAGTTTAAAAATAGACCCTTAAAAAAAGGGGAAATATACCTTATTATATATAGCACACTCGTGCGGAAGGGCGGTTATAAAATATGGCTAAAATTGAATCGGGAATGGATGCAATGGTTGATATGTACATATTTGAGTCCAACACATTGCTCGAACAGCTTGATGAAATTCTTCTTCGGACTGAGACCGCAAATGTTTTTACCGATGAAGACATAAACGAAATTTTCAGAATTATGCACACAGTGAAGGGTTCCTCAGCGATGATGGGGTTCGAGAACCTCCAATTGCTCTCACACCACGGTGAGGACATGTTTTTCATGATTCGCGAAAACCCCGGAAAAATCAAGGATTCCAGGTTCATCTACGACCTCGTTTTCCGCATGTCCGACCTGTTCAAAGCGGAAGTAGAGCTTATTCAAAACGGCGGCGACTATGTCCCAACTGATTTTTCAGACACAATCGCCGACCTCGAAAAAGGCGCGGCAATGATACGAGATGTCCAAAACCAACCTGAAACTTCAACAGCCGACTCTCCTTCCGTTCCCGCTTCTACAGCCGGTGTTCCTGCCTTGCCGCGAGACGAAAACGGCATGTCGGTTCGCATCTTTTTCCAAGAAGGCTGTAAAATGGAACACCTTCGCTCTTTCCTCCTGCTGAACAAAATCCGCGAAGAAGCGCATGTTATAGACTACGAACCGAAAAATCTCGAAGAAGACCCCAATGCCGCCGCAACTATTATTGAAAACGGCTTTATAATCACATTTGATAAAGAAGACGACAACACAGTCACCAATATAATAGAAAAGGCAGTAAATATCGCATCCTACGAAATAATATCTGCCCAAGAAAACACCAGTGCAGAACCCACTCCACCTCCAATTGTGGAAGAGGTAAGCGCGGTTATCGAAACCTTCGTTCCGACCCCCACCGTTTCATCTGCACCGGTAGCGTCTCCGCCGCCACGCTCATACGAACAAGCCCCCGCACAGCAACCCGCCCCCAATCAGCAAATCAACCCGGGCAAACAAAGTATTATTAGTGTCAACCTTTCTAAACTCGACCAACTGCATGATATAGTGGGTGAAATAATCACCACAGAGACAATGGTAATCTCCAATCCCGAATTAGAAGGCTTAAAACTCGAAAGCTTCCTCAAATCAGCGCGTGAACTGAAAAAACTCACCGATGAATTACAAGACACCGTCATGTCAATACGAATGGTTCCGCTTGCAGGGCCTTTCCAAAAAATGAACCGAATCGTAAGAGACATGAAGGTTAAATTAGGAAAAGACGTTGAGCTTAAAATTGAGGGCGAAACAACCGAGGTTGACAAATCAATCGTTGATAACCTCAACGACCCACTGATGCACTTAGTCCGCAACTGCATGGACCACGGCATCGAAAACAACGCTCAAGACAGAGTTGAAGCGGGCAAAAGTGCCAAAGGCACGATTACCCTCAACGCGGCAAGCTCTTCCGGAGAAGTCATCATCACCGTAAGCGATGACGGCGGTGGAATTGACACCGAAAAAGTTCTCAAAAAAGCTGAAGAAAACGGCCTGCTCTATAAATCAGCGCGCGAATACACCGAGCGCGAAATACAAAACATGATATTGCTCCCCGGCTTCTCCACAAACGAAGTCGTCACCGAATACAGCGGCAGAGGAGTGGGAATGGACGTTGTTCGCCAAAACATCGAAAAATGCGGCGGAACATTGACCGTTGAAAGCGTGTTTGGCGAAGGAACAACTTTCATCATCAAAATCCCACTAACTTTGGCAATTATAGAGGGAATGGAAGTCGAAGTTGCCGAAACCATCTTCACTATCCCGATTTCTGCTATAAAAGAATCGTTTAAGGTTAAAGGCAGCGATATTATCCACGACACACAACGCGGCGAGATGATTATGATAAGAGGAGTATGTTATCCGATTCTCCGCTTGCATGAAAAATTCACCATCGACACTAAAATCGTTGATTTTGAAGACGGAATTTTAATTTTAGTAGAAACCGACAAAAAGAATGTCTGCATCTTCGCCGACAGACTCATCGGTGAACAACAAGTGGTGGTAAAGCCTTTCCCGCCTTACCTAAACCGCTACAACATAAAAGGCGCGGGATTATCAGGTTGCACGATTATGGGGGATGGCAGCATTGCTTTAATAATTGATGTCGCGAACCTTATCGAAGGTTATCAATAGGGAGGGATTTAATGATGGCAGTATCTAATCAGGCTTACGCCAACGACAAGCTTGCCCTGAGAGGCGGTTCGGCGGTCGGTCACGAAAAAGACGAAGAAATCACAAAGGCGCTCACCTTTGCCTTAGGCGAACAGGTCTACGGTATAGAAATACCCTATATCATAGAAATAATCAGCGTACCTAAAATCACAAGAGTCCCCTGCAATGAAGTTCCATACTTTATCAAAGGGATTATCAACGTCCGCAGTAAAGTCGTGCCGGTTGTGAATATGCGCTCTTGTTTCGGCAAAGAAGAGATTGATTACAACGAAAAAACCTCAACCATTATCGTTTCAATGGATGATATTTCGGTGGGCTTAATCGTTGACGAGGTTTTGGCGGTTCTATCGGTTCAGCAAAAATTCATTGCCAAAACACCTGAACTCAACAACGTCAACAACAACAAATTCATAAACTACATCCTTGAAATGAACGACGGAATAAAATTAATCCTTGATATTAAAAAGATTATATTTGACCACGATTTGATGTTAAGAGGGGAATGAGTCTATGCTTCACAAAATTTCAGATATTGATTTTAAAAGATTGTCTGAGTTCATGCTCAAAAAATACGGCATAAACTTAACGCAAAAACGCACACTAATTGAAGGACGATTGGGCGCGCTTATAACCCAACGTGGGTTTAACGATTTCAAGTCGTTCCTCGACATGGTTTTTGCCGACAGAACAGGGACAGAAATGGTCACTTTGCTAAACAAGCTCACCACCAACCACACATATTTTTACCGTGAGCCTGAACACTATGAATATATGGCATCAACCCTTTTGCCATACATAGAGAAAACAAAGAAAGACCATACCTTCAGAATATGGAGTGCGGGCTGCTCAAGCGGCGAAGAACCGTACACCAATGTCATGCAAACGCTTGATTATTTCGGCATGAAAAAAGCGTCATGGAAAATCAGTCTCTTAGCAACCGACATATCAATGCGTGTCATGAACATCGCTAAAGAGGCGATTTATTCAGACGAATCAAGAAAACACATGCCCACAGCCTGGAAGTCAAAATATTTTATATCTCAGCCGAACAACTGCTTTAAAGTGTCGCCTGAAGTTACTAAATATGTTGAATTTAAATCGTTTAATTTAATGGACCCAATCCCATTCAAACTATACAAATTTGACTTAATTTTTTGTCGGAATGTCATGATTTACTTTGAAAACAAGACAAAAATAGAGTTAGTGAAAAGGTTTTACGATGTCTTAGCCCCCGGAGGGCATCTGTTTATCGGTCACGCCGAAAGTTTAGGCAGAAACGAAACCGATTACGAATATATAAAACCTGCAATTTACCGCAAACCGCTGTAATCTGCAACCTGGAGGTGAGTCTTTTGGTTAAGACAAAAGTATTAATTGTTGATGATTCCGTAATGTTCCGCACCATGTTGAGCAAAGCACTCGTGGAAAAAGGTGACATAGATGTTATAGGAACCGCCGCCGACCCGTTTGAAGCGAAAGATATGATTCTAAAGCTCAAACCGGATGTCTTGACTCTTGATGTCGAGATGCCCAAAATGAACGGGATTGAATTTTTAAAGAAATTGCTCCCCCAATACTCCCTGCCGGTTATAGTCGTGACTTCATCAGCAGTGAACGCATTTGAAGCAATTTCAGCGGGCGCGGTTGACTACATAAAAAAACCTTCAGGCGGTGACACGGCTGCGTTTTCGCGCGAGCTGAGAAAAATGATTTCCACCGCAAGAACAGCGAAGGTTATGAAACCGCGTGTAGCCGTGCCGAAAACAGGTTTCACATCTGAACTCAAGAAACCCGTCATGTTTGACTATCCCCAAAACAGCAGGAAACTAATCGCACTCGGGGCAAGCACGGGCGGAACCGAAGCTCTACAAAGAGTTCTCGAGAATTTACCGCCAAATATGCCGGGCATCGTGATTGTTCAACATATGCCGGCTGGCTTTACTAAAATGTACGCCGACCGTCTTGACCGTGTCTGCAACTTTGATGTACACGAAGCAAAAGACGGCGATAGAGTTCGACAAGGTTTAGTGCTGATTGCCCCGGGTGGCGACTGCCACATGAGGGTTAGGCGCGACTCTAAGGGTTATTACGTCAGTGTTCAAAGAGGCGAAAAAGTATCAGGCCATTGCCCATCGGTAGATGTCATGTTTGAAAGTGTCGCCGAAGCCGCAAAAGCCGATGCAATTGCAGTTATTTTGACTGGAATGGGTAGCGATGGTGTCAACGGGCTGATGAAAATCAAACAAGCCGGTTCTTATACCATAGGACAAGACAAAGACACCTGCGTGGTGTATGGAATGCCAATGGTTGCTTTCAATGTCGGCGCAGTTCAACGCCAAGCCCCATTAGACTCTATAGCAGGAATAATAATGGACCGCCTAAGAAGGGGTTAGAGGTTAGAGATTAGAGGTTAGTTATGTCAAAGAATAAACTGCCATACGGGCAAAAAGCGGCAATCGCGCTTAAATATAATCCCGACACTAATTTCGCCCCCGTGGTGGTGGCTTCAGGCTTAGGCGAGATGGCAAGCAAAATCGTAAACATTGCCGACGAAAACGGCATCCCGATTTATCGCGATGACAGCGCGGCGGCTTTGCTTGTTATGCTCAACAGCGGCTCACACGTTCCACCCGAATTATACTCAATAGTGGCAACGATTTACGCCGAAGTCGTCTATTCAGCAGACGAAATAAGAAAAAAAGAAGAAGAAAGACAAAAAACAAAGAAACGAAAAAAATAACAAAACGGGAACTGTTATACAGCTCCCGTATGTTGGGGTTTTCCGGGGTTTTTACCCCGGTTTTTTACGTGCTGTAAATCAGCACGCGCCCTCGCCGGTGAAATTGAGGGCAAGTTCCAACTTTGCGTCAAGCAAGAACTCCAACTTAGTGATAGTTCTTACGAACTTAGCCACCGCACAGTTTAACCTTAACAAGTCATTCGGCTGAATGTCCTTTGCCGCAATAAACGCCTGCATTTTTTCGCCTTCAGCGTTTAATATGTGCGAAAGCGCGGTTTCCTGAAGTGCTATTGATTCAATTACATCAGTAATCGCCTGGTCTCGCGAGCCGTTCCCCGGCCTAATGATTGGCATACCCATGAAAAGTCACCCCTTTTTTTAATTTCCGCCGAAAATATCGGCTGTTACAGCATATGCCAAATTTTACTTTTAAGAGCCTGTCTTTGAACAAATGAAAAACAAATGAAAAACAAATAAAAATTTCCGCAAATTGACAAATTTCTATTGACGTTTTCCCGATAAACTGTTAAAATATATACATACTATTAAATAGTGGAAAAATTTGAAAGGTGTGTCTAAAAATGATAACAAATTTAAAAGAGCTGCTTGACAGCATAAAAAAATACGGTGAAAGAACTGCCTTCAGGTATAAAACCGGCAAAGACACTGTTTGCGATGTCTCTTATAATCAACTTATAAAAGACGTAAAAGCGTTAGGGACAACGCTAAACTCTAAAAGCAACGGCTTAAAAAACAAACATATCGCCATTTTAAGCGAAAACAGCTATGAGTGGATTGTCAGCTACTTAGCGGTGACTTGCGGTGGTGGCGTTGCCGTGCCGATTGACCGCGACCTGCCCGAAGAGGCTATCTGCCATTTGCTTGAACAAGGCGATGCAAGTGCCGTGCTTTACTCCACTGTTTATGACGAAATTATAAAAAAAGCGAATATTCCCGCCCTCAAATACTTTATCTGCTTTAAAACTTTTACACAAAAGGAAGAAGCCGCCGGCTCACCGAACTCTGCCACCGACATCTCAACGGATAAATTCTTGACATATGAAAACGCAATGCTCAACGGCAACGCGCTCTTAGATAAGGGCGACGTTTCATTTGAAGAAGTTGACATTACCGCCGATGACCTTGCCGGGATTTTATTTACCTCAGGGACAACCGGCTTCTCAAAAGGCGTTATGCTCACCCACAAAAACATAGTCAGCAACATCTTCGCGGCAACAAGCGGCGAAAAATACGGTGAACACGATGTTATGTTCTCAGTGCTACCCTATCACCACGCCTTTGAATGTACCGTGGGGTTGTTAGCCTCACTCACCTTTGGGGCAACAGTTTGTATTAACGACAGCATAAAATATTTTGCCAAAAACTTAGCGTTCTTTAAACCAACCGCAATGTTCTCTGTTCCGGCAATTATCAACGCAATGTATAAAAAAGCCCAAGCCGCCGAAAAACTAATCGGTTTTCTTGCTAAAGGTGCAATCAAGAAAAAATTCGGCGGAAATCTCGAGAGAATTTTCAGCGGAAGCGCGCCGCTTAAACCCGAACTTATTCACGCTTTCAAAAATTATGGGATTAGGCTGTGCCAAGGTTACGGGCTAACCGAAACTTCACCCGTTGTATCGATGGCAGTGTACGACAAACTTAACGACAAAAACATCAACACTGTTGGCGAGGTGATTCCCGGCTGTGAGGTTAAAATAGAAGAAAACGAGATTTTAGTCAAAGGCGATAATGTCATGAGAGGATACTATAAAAATCCCGAAGCCACCGCCGATGTATTTAAAGACGGCTGGTTTAAGACAGGTGACTTAGGCTATCTTGACGACGAGGGCTTCTTATATATCAACGGGCGCAAAAAGAACGTCATTATAGCAAGCGGCGGCGAAAACGTTTACCCCGAAGAAATCGAACAATTTTTATATAACAATCCAAATATATCAGATGCAATGGTCTATGGCGACGGCGAGGACAAGACATTAATTACAGCGGTTATTTATCCTAATTACGAGGCATTAGGGAAAAAAAGCGATGAAAAAATTAAAGCGATTATCGACAAGGCAGTGAGCAACGTTAACGCAAAACTACCAATATATAAAAATATCATTTACACAAAAATCAGAAAGACCGAGTTTGAAAAAACAACCTCAAAAAAAGTAAAACGCAACGAAAACAACACGTTAGAAATTTAACGGCGAGCCGCCGTAGGCAAAATCTCCTCGCCTGTGTAGGCGATAGGTTCCCACTAAGCAGAGCATTTAAATCGTCTGCTTCTTTCAAAGCTTTAATTAAAATAGTGAAAGGACATTGCTATGTTTGAGAAAGTTGTTAATATTATCAGTGCTTACACTGAACTTCCAAAAGAACAAATAACCGAAGACACTAACATGCTGACCGATTTGGGGTTACAGTCAATCGATTTTATCGACATGATTTGTGATTTTGAAGAAGAATTTGAAAAAGTGGTCCCCGAACGCGATTTCAGAAAACTCACCACCGTCAAGAAAATAATAGAATACATTGAAAACTCCGAATGAAATACACAAAGGGGCTGTAAATTATGCGCATTTTAAAAGAATATTCCGCTTTATCTCAAAACGCTGTATTAAACGAACAAAACAGTGTTGAGCTTTCGCTTTTACCCGAAAATTGTGAACATGCCTTGAAATACATAGTGAGCGCGACTGATGACAGCCATATTGTTTACAAAACCCTTGAGCCGCTTAAAACGGCGGCTCAAGACATCTTTGCGATTCTCGCCGAAAACGCCGGTGTCGGCGAAATGGTTAGAGTTGCCTGCTCTTATCATAAATATTATTACATGGTGATTTTTGAGTTTTCAGAATCGGCATTGCCACTTAACACCCTAAATAAATCGGTAAAAGTGCTCGGTCTTGAAAGCGGCAAGCAACACGATGAAACAGGCTTCATGAACGCCGTTCATTTAGTGAACAGAATATCCGTAACAGTGGACAAAATAACCGAAAAAATGCGCATTGCCATCATTAAAGAAAAAAGTTATCCGCGCCCTAAGCTCAAAGGCTTTGCCGATGCCCCGGCTTTAGTTCCGCCGTTTGAACTTTGTGAATACACAACTCAAACGCCCACTCAAAAAAGCGAGTCGGGCAATGGCTTAACAGGCGAAACAAGCCTGCCATTCGGTTTCTCTGAGCGCGTATATAACATCTTCGGTTTTAAGGCAGACAAGTTTTTAATTACCCCTCAATTGTTTGTTGACAATCTTGAAGCTAAAGAGTTGTCCGCTTTGTTTTTGAAAGACAAAGACGGTGCATGCGCCGGCGGTGTGGTTTGGCATAAAACCAACAATATTATTGTGCTCATGCTCTTTTCGGTTTTTGTGTGTGGCTCTCACGCCCCAACCGCCGCGCAAATGCTGTTAGAAGGCTTTAAAAAGTCGGTGGACGAATCAAAGGCGGCGTTTGTTGTTGCTAAGAAAATTCACAGCGAAGCCATTTCGGAATATTTTGACTCCTGCGATGACGTATACTGTTATAAAGCAACCGCAGCAAAGCCGCGTGAAAGTCAGACCTCATACATCAAGCCTGACTTAATGCCCCTTATTAAAAAAGCCCACAAAAGTTTTGAATTAAATCGAACCGTTCATGAAATAACCTATAAACATCAATTTTATGAGCCATACTCAGTGATTAGCGCGAAAATCGACTCACTTGCCTCAGAGGCACTATTGTCGATTCTTTGGTTTGGTGACGACTTAAAAGCGAACATCATAAGGCATATTGCCGCCCTCAAAAAAGTCGATATTGAAAAGATTTACTTCCGATTAGACTTAGGTGTCCCTGAGCAAGCGGCAGTATCAGACATTGTCTGCTCTTGCGGATTTGAAGCGCAATATCTTTGGCCATACAGCAGTGACAGGGGCGACATAGTTGTCTTTGTATATTCAGACAACGCAGTCTATGAACTAAAGCCCTGCAAAATTTCACCCATTAATAAAAATAATATGGATAAAACCCCCGCGTTGGTGAGAAATGTCTACGGTGACAACTACCCATCAAAATATCTTTACGAACCCCATGACCTGTGGGACAAAATCAGAAAACGCCACCTCTACCCCTTCATAGCTATAGACGATTCGCAAAACGCCGTGGGCATGATTTCATTTATAAAAATGGAGAGCAACCCCTATCTGTTTGAAATAGGTCAGCTTATGGTTGACCCTGCCCACCGCGGAACTAATATAGCAATACAACTAATCGAATATCTTTATGAAAAAGCAATGAGTGGTCTTGACTTTGATGCAGTCTTGTCAGAGAGTGTCACGAATCATAAATTCTCACAACGTTCCTGTATAAACAGTGGTTTTTGTGACACCGCCCTAAAAGTCAACATCATGTCGGCAGATGCTTTCGGATTAGAAGAACAGCGACGTCAAATCGGACGAATGAGTTGCGTTGTCTCCTGCATTGAGAGAGCGGACGAAACCTTTAAAGTCTATCTGCCCGAAATTTACAAAGAGCAAATCAAATATTGCTTTTTGGGGTTGAAACCACGCCATTATGAGCCTGCCGCCGCAAACGATGTCGTTGAGGCTTTGAGCCAATATAACATCTGTGAAGATGAGGCATCCACTTCAAAGATGGTGAACATCACCATTTTCAAAGTCGGCGCAGACATGAGCGCGGCAATCGAAAAGTTTGAGCAGTTCGCAAAGTCAAAGGACATCAAGTGTCTGCTAATCAACATTCCGTTAGGCGACCCACATAACGATTTCGCGGTTAACCTGCTAAAACAAAACGGATTTTTCTTCGGGGGAGTCATTCCCTATTGGCTACCCGAGTCCGACGCGCTTTTAATGCAAAAACTCTATGACAATACCCCCGATTGGGCAACCATAAAATTATTCAGCAAAAAAATCAAAGAAATAGCTAAAATGATAAAGGAAGAATTTAAATAACTTTGAAAATAAATCCTCGTAAATATGTGCAGAAAGGACATGCCTAAAAAAATGACAGAGCCTATTATAATAGACAAGAGTGCCGCGCTTAATCATTTCAGCGCGATGATTAAGTGCGAAACAACAGAAGACAACGCGCTTGCGCTCTCATCATTCAGAGAACTTTTGCAACAACTTTATCCGAATATAGACAAAACCTGCCCGCGCGAATTGGCAGGCAACGGTGTGATTTATCACTGGAAAGGTGCCGACTCGTCAAAGAGCATTGTGCTAATGTCTCACTATGATGTCGTCCCCGCTGATGCAAAGGCGTGGTCTTATCAACCGTTTTCCGGGACTAACGCAGAGGGCAGAATTTGGGGCAGAGGGGCAATCGACACTAAATGTACCCTTTGCGCTATTATGGAATGTGTTGAGCGGCTAATCGAAACTGGGTTTGTGCCTAAAAACGACATATACCTTTGTTTCGGCGGCGATGAAGAAACCACGGGAAAGAGTGCAAAGCGCATAGCGCGAAGGCTCTATCGGCGCGGGATACGCCCTTATTTGGTGGTAGACGAAGGCGGTGCCGTGGTAAACGCCACAGAATACGGCATTCAGAAGCCTTGCGTTCTCGTCGGAATCGCCGAAAAGGGCTATCTTGACGTTGAGTTCATCACAAGCGGAAAAGGCGGTCACACCTCTTTACCACCCGCCTTCAACCCGATGGAGGAGATGGGTGAGGTGTTACATCGAATTAACAAGAAGAATCCGTTTAAATTTAAAATCTGCCGCCCTGTTGCCACAACGGTAAAATACGCGCTAAAACACGCCGGATTTAAACACAGAACGCTTATAAGAGCCTACCGCTTTTGGGGGCGATGGCTGTCAAAACTTATTGCAAAAAAATTCCCCGAAATTAAGGCGATGTCCGGGACAATAGGCTCAATCACCCAAATAGAAGGTGGAAGCGCGGCTAACGTGATTCCCGAAAAAGTGCGTGCCGTTGGAAACTTCAGGTTAGTCACGGGCGAGTCGGTTGAATACGCCATGAAAACAATCAAGAAAACCCTCAAAGGGCTTTACGTTGAAATCAACCTGCTACGCGGCGTAGACCCGTCTGAAACCTCAACCATAAAAGGCGAGGGCTGGGACAAGCTATGCAAAGCCATTACCGCAACATGGGGCGACAACGCGCTCATTCCCTACCTCATGCTTGCAGGTAGCGATTCCCGACATTACAGCATTGTTTCTGACAGCGTTTATCGCTTTTCGCCGATTACACTAAGCCACAGAGACCGCGTTTGCATACACGGCGTAAACGAGAGCATTGAAATTGACAATTTCTTAAAAATAATAAGTTTCTATGTAAATTTGATTACAGGATTATAAAAACGAGAGGAAAGTTAAAAAATATGTCAAATAAAATAAGTGTTTTTGATACTACATTGAGGGACGGCGAACAGTCGCCCGGGTGTAGTATGAATCTCCAAGAAAAGTTGAATGTAGCCTTACAGCTCGAAAAATTAAAAGTGGACGTTATTGAAGCAGGGTTCGCCATAGCATCACCCGGTGACTTTGAAAGCGTGTCCGAAGTTGCTAAAGTTGTAAAAAACGCGATTGTCGCCAGTTTATGCCGTGCGGCTGAAAAAGACATCGACCGCGCATATGAAGCGGTTAAACACGCGGCTCACCCACGAATACACACGTTTTTGGCAACCTCACCTATTCACATGCAATATAAACTCAAAATGAGCGAAGAGCAAGTTCTCGAAAGAACCGCCTTTGCTGTTGCACACGCTAAAAAATATTGCTCTGACGTTGAGTTTTCAGCGGAAGATGCATCGCGAAGCGATAAGGGATTTTTGGCAAAAGTGTTCACTGCGGCAATTGCCGCAGGGGCGACAGTGATAAATGTACCCGACACCGTTGGTTATTCCACACCGGCTGAAATGGTTGAGTACATCACATTCCTCAAAAACAATGTAAAAGGAATTGAAAAGGCTGAAATATCCGTTCATTGCCATAACGATTTAGGGCTTGCCGTGAGCAATTCTTTAGCCTCAATAAAGGCAGGGGCAACCCAGATTGAATGTACAATAAACGGCATTGGCGAGCGCGCCGGCAACGCCTCTCTCGAAGAAATAGTTATGAACTTACACACTCGCAAAGACTATTATGGAGCAGAATGTGGCGTTGATGCAAGTCAAATCTACCGCGCAAGCAAGTTAATCCAGACAATCACAGGCGTTCCCGTTGCACCGAGCAAGGCGATTGTCGGCAACAACGCTTTCGCCCACGAAGCCGGAATACACCAACACGGCGTGCTTGCCGAACGTACAACCTATGAAATAATGCGCCCACAAGATATAGGCATACCCCAAAACAAAATAGTCTTAGGAAAACACTCAGGCAGACATGCCTTTGAAAACCGTCTTACCGAATTGGGTTACAGCTTGTCAAAGCAAGAAACAGAAGATGCGTTTTACAGATTCAAGGTTTTAGCGGATAGGAAAAAGAACATAACAGACGGCGATTTAGACGCGCTTGTTGCCATGAAGTTTGAAACAGTTGAACAACACTATAAATTAGATAATTTCGTCATAAACAGCGGAAGCAAAATCACCGCAACCGCAACAATAAGCCTTAACGTTAACGGCGAAATAATCGAAAAAGTGTCAAGCGGAGACGGCCCCGTTGATGCGGCATACAAGGCGATTAACATGATTCTCGACAAGAAAATTGAGCTTGACAACTATTCAATTCATGCGGCGAGTGAGGGCGAAGATGCCTTGGGCGAAGTCGTGGTAAGAATTAAACTTGACGAAAAACAAACAGTCGGCAGAGGGCGCAGCACAGACATAATCGAAGCCAGTATGCTTGCTTATTTAGATGGTGTTAATAAACTATAAATAAGAACCACATAAACGAGGTAATCAAAACTTTTAACCGCGCATTTGATGAGAAAGGAGTTTCTTAAAGTTTGAAATAAAACCCACATAAACGAGGTAATCAAAACTTTTAACCGCGCATTTGATAAGAAAGGAGTTTCTAAAAAAATGACTATGACGCAAAAGATTTTGGCGGCGCATAGTTCCCTTGAGCGTGTTACGCCCGGGCAACTTATTGAAGCGCGCCTTGATATGGTTTTGGGGAACGACATTACCGCTCCCGTTGCCATTGACGAATTTGAAAGAGCGGGGCTTTCGGTGTTTTCAAAAGATAAAATCGCATTAGTGATGGACCACTTCACCCCTAATAAAGACATCAAAGCGGCGCAACAGTGCAAACAAGTTCGCGAGTTTGCGGACAAACATAAAATTGTTAACTTCTTCGATGTAGGCGAGATGGGAATTGAACACGCACTCCTCCCCGAAAAAGGGCTTGTCAAGGCAGGCGATTGTATAATAGGCGCGGACTCACATACCTGCACATACGGGGCGTTGGGCGCGTTTTCCACAGGTGTCGGAAGCACAGACATGGCAGCAGGAATGGGAACAGGTAAAGCGTGGTTCAAGGTCCCTGCCGCGCTCAAAATCAACTTAACCGGAAAGCCGAACAAAAATATTAGCGGCAAAGATTTAATCCTTCATATTATAGGGAAAATCGGGGTTGACGGCGCACTGTATAAGTCAATGGAGTTCATGGGTGACGGCGTGAGCGCGCTTTCAATGGACGACCGCCTGTGCGTGGCTAACATGGCTATTGAAGCGGGCGCGAAAAACGGAATTTTTACAGTTGACGAAAAAACCATTAAATTTATGAACGAGGCAGGGGCGAAAAATTACACGATTTTTGAAGCAGACAAAGATGCCGAATACGAGAGTGAAATAACCGTTGATTTATCACAGCTTAAGCATACAGTTTCCTTCCCTCATCTGCCCGACAATACAAAAACGATAGATGAAATAACCACCCCCATAAAAATCGACCAGGTGGTAATCGGCTCTTGCACTAACGGGCGTTATGAAGATATGTTAGTGGCGGCGGCAGTTTTAAAAGGCAATAAAGTCGCTAAAGGGTTAAGATGCATTATAATCCCTGCGACACAAAAAGTCTATCTTGATTGTGTCACAAACGGGTTAGCCGAAATTTTCATTAAGGCAGGGGCAATAATAACCACACCCACCTGTGGGCCTTGCTTGGGCGGTCATTCGGGCGTTTTAGCTCAAGATGAACGCGCTGTTGCAACCACCAACAGAAACTTTGTCGGAAGAATGGGGCACACATCATCAGAGGTTTACTTAGCAAGCCCCTATATAGCGGCAAAAGTCGCACTAACCGCAAATTTAGAAAGGTTTTAAAACGATGAAGATTAAAGGGCCTGTGCTTAAATATGGCGATAATATTGATACTGACGTTATTATTCCGGCACGTTATCTTAACACCCACGCACCCGAAGAATTGAAACTCCACTGCATGGAGGACATCGACCCGGACTTTATTAAAAAAGTGAAACCCGGTACTATTATGGTGGGCGGCAAAAATTTCGGTTGCGGCTCATCGCGAGAACACGCCCCCATTGCTATAAAAGCATCGGGAATATCCTGTGTTATCGCCGAAAGTTTCGCGCGAATATTCTACCGAAATGCCGTAAACATCGGCTTACCCATTATCGAGAGTTCACAAGCGGCAAGCTTTATTCAAGAAGGCGATACGGTAGAAATAGACTTTGAAAACGGAAAAGTTAAGTGCAACGAACGAGAGTTTGACGTTGTTCCGTTTCCCCCGTTTATCCAAAAAATCATAAAGGCAGGCGGGCTTATGGAACAGTTGACAGTTGACAGTTGAGAGTTGAGAGTTGAAAGGAATGTCTGAAAAAATGAATAAGAATATTGCAGTAATAACAGGTGATGGAATTGGCCCCGAAATTGTGTCACAGGCACTCAATGTCTTAAAAGCCGTTGGGGCGAAATATAACCACACCTTTAATTTCACCGAGTTGCTAATGGGCGGTTGTGCCATTGATAAAGTCGGTGTTCCGTTGCCGGAAGAAACGGTTGAAACCTGCCTTAAATCCGATGGGGTGTTGTTGGGGGCAATTGGCGGCCCTAAATGGGATAACTTACCCGGTGAAATGCGCCCGGAAGCAGGGCTGTTAGCTTTACGTTCACAAATGGGGCTGTATGCAAACATTCGCCCTGCCGTGTTATTTGAAACGCTGAAAAACGCCTGCCCGTTAAGAGAAGACATTGCCGATAAAGGGATTGATTTGATTATCGTTCGCGAACTAACAGGCGGCATTTATTTCGGCGCGCGTGGCAGAAAACAAGTTGCCGATGTAGGAGAATCAGCGTTTGATACCGAAAGTTACAACGAGCTTGAAATAAGAAGAATTGCTGAAGTCGCGTTTGAAATTGCGTTGCTCAGACAAAAAAAGTTAGTCAGCATAGATAAAGCGAATGTGCTCGAAAGCAGTCGCCTGTGGCGCGAAACAGTGCACCGCACAGCAAAAAACTATCCGCAGGTAGAGGTGTCGGATATGTTGGTTGACAATGCCGCAATGCAGTTGGTGAGAGAGCCATCACAGTTTGACGTTATGCTTGCCGGAAATATGTTCGGCGATATTTTATCAGACGAGGCGGCAATGCTCACCGGTTCGATTGGTATGCTTGCATCGGCATCATTAGGCGACACGAAAAGAGGATTGTACGAGCCAATCCACGGAAGCGCGCCCACTATCGCCGGCAAAAACACAGCAAATCCCATAGCGACTATATTGTCCGCCGCGATGATGCTTAAATATTCTTTTGGAATGTCCGCTGAATGTGCCGCCATAGAAAAAGCTGTTGACATTACACTAAAAAAAGGCATAAGAACCGTTGACATTAAGGACGACAAAACCGTTGAGGTAGTCGGAACAAAACGAATGGGCGAATTAATCTGTGAAAACTTATAAGCATATCGCGCTTTTTTAATAATAGACTTTAAGAGAAAGAGGTGAATTCTATGATAAAACAAGCAGTTGATTATATTCTCAAAGATTTTAATAACACGCCATCTGAAAAACAGCCGGAAAAAGAAGTGATTCACGGCATTGTCGATAAGATGAGGATTGTGCTGTTCCCTGAATATTTCGCCGCAGGCACATCGGTAAAAACCCGAATAGAGCATACGTTGTGCGGCATGTTAGAAGAAATTTATACAGCCCTGACAAGCCAAGGCGTGTCTGACGAAATGGCAGACACATTCCTCGGCAAAATCCCTAAGTTGAGAGAATACTTGCTGACCGACGTTGAAGCGGCATACGAGGGCGACCCTGCCGCCTATAACAAGGCTGAAATAGTGATTTCTTATCCCGGGGTGTTCGCGGTTATGGTTCAACGAATTGCTCACGAGCTTTATTTATTAAAATTGCCCCTTATTCCGCGAATAATGACCGAATATGCACACAGCATTACGGGAATTGACATTCACCCGGGCGCGTCAATCGGAAAATATTTCTTCATCGACCACGGCACGGGGGTGGTGATTGGCGAGACCACAATAATCGGCAACAACGTCAAAATCTATCAGGGCGTTACCCTTGGCGCATTGTCAACAAGGGGTGGTCAAGAACTCAAAGGCTTAAAAAGACACCCGACACTTGAAGACTATGTCACGGTATACTCAGGCGCGTCTATTTTAGGCGGCGAGACGGTTATAGGTAAAGGTGTCACAATTGGGGGGAATGCCTTCATCGTTAAATCTGTCACGGAGAAAGGGCAAGTCTAATTAGAAAGGGCAAGTCTAAAAAAATGAAGATACACGAAATGCAGAAAAAAATCGCCGAAATCAAGAAAGAAAAGAATATTTTGTTGTTAGCTCACAGTTATCAAGCGCGAGAAATAATAGAGGTTGCCGACTTTACCGGCGATTCTTTTCAGTTAAGCGTTGCCGCCGACAAAGCAAAAGAGCAGACTGTTATAATGTGCGGCGTGCGATTTATGGCAGAAACCGTTAAAATTTTGTCACCCGAAAAAAGAGTCTTTCTTGCGAACCCCACCGCCGGTTGCCCAATGGCAGAACAAATGGACATAGAGCTAATCGAAGGCGTAAAAAAGACATTCCCCGATTATACAGTGGTCGCCTACATAAACACAACAGCCGCGCTGAAAACCATAAGCGATGTCTGCGTGACTTCGTCATCAGCGGTGAAAATCGTTGACAGAATAGATAACGACAATATTTTATTTATCCCTGACTGCAATTTAGGCGCGTATGTCGCCAAACAACTGCCTCACAAAAACATAAAGTTGTTACAGGGCGGCTGCCCGATTCACGCGGCGGTGAGCGTTGAAGATGTGGTTAAGGCTAAAGCCGACTATCCCGGCGCGTTGTTTCTTGTTCACCCTGAATGTGTTCCCGAAGTGGTTGAGCTGGGTGATTTTGTCGGCTCTACCTCAGCAATCATGGACTATGCGGCTAACTCAAAACACAAAGAATTTCTAATCGGAACAGAAATGAGTATCGCCGAAAACCTTCAATACACCTGCCCCGACAAAAACTTCTATTGTCTGTCGCAAAAACTGCTTTGCCCCAATATGAAGGTGACAACCCTCGTTGACGTTCTCAACTGTGTCAGCGGAAAAGGGGGAGAAGAAATAACGCTTGACGAACAAACGATAAAGGCGGCAACAGGCTGTATTGAAAGAATGTTGAATATTTCCAACTCAAAAAAATAAAAAAATTTTTCAAAACTATTGACATTTAAAATTATATGTGTTATAATACGTGACAGGTGAACAAAGGCGTTCATTTTATATGATGTTTTCATATAAAATGAACGCCTTTATTTTTTTCAAGGGGGTGTCGAATATGCAACGCGAAGGTCAAGTGAGGATTCCCGCAGGGTGTGCCATATCGGGAATTATTGACAAATCAGGCAACCGCATGAGTGGTGAGGCGATTATCGACTCAATTGCGGTAATGCGCGAACGTTCAAACGGATTAGGCGGTGGATTTGCCGCATACGGTATTTACCCGGAATACAAAGACTACTATGCTTTTCATATATTCTACGATTCGTCTACGTCTAAAAAAGAGTGTGAGGAATATTTAGAGCGGCACTTTGATATTATAAACCTCTCCAAAATTCCAACTCGCAAAGTAAAAGGCATTACCGATTCGCCGTTGATTTGGCGGTATTTTGTAATCCCGTTACCAACTAAGTTAAGCGACAGCCAACTTGACGAACGTGAGTATACAGCGCGCTGTGTCTTTCGTATCAACACTAAAATTGAGGGAGCATATGTCTTTTCAAGCGGCAAAGACATGGGTGTGTTTAAAGCAGTCGGTTTCCCCGAAGATGTAGGGCGATTTTACCGCTTAGACGAATATGAAGGCTATTGTTTCACCGCGCACGGTCGCTATCCCACCAACACACCCGGGTGGTGGGGCGGAGCGCACCCGTTTGCACTGCTTGATTATTCAGTAGTGCATAACGGCGAAATATCCTCTTATGATGCAAACCGTCGCGCAATAGAAATGTACGGCTATAAATGCACACTCCAAACTGACACAGAAGTCATTGCTTACATAATCGACTACCTCCACCGTAAAAAAGCACTGACTTTCAGCGAAATTGCCTCAATAATTGCCGCACCGTTTTGGCAGACTATAAAAGGCATGTCTTCCGAAGAACGTGAACTACACGAATATTTACGCATAATGTTTGCCGAACAACTGATTACAGGCCCTTTCTCAATCTTAGTTGGGTTTAACGGTGGCTTAATGGCACTTAACGACAGACTGAAGCTCCGCAGTATGGTGGTTGCCGAAAAAGGCGAACGAGTCTACATTGCAAGCGAAGAGGCAGCAATTCGCATGGTTGAATCATCACTCGACAAAATCTATGCCCCTAAAGGCGGCGAGCCGGTGATAATTAATATCGCGGGAGGTGGGGAACTTGATTAATTACATCTATCCCGAATACGAAATAATTCGCAACCCCGATAAATGTATAAGTTGCGGAGTTTGTGTGCGACAATGTGCAAATGAAGTCCACGAGAATATCAACAAAACAAACAAAGTTATTTGCGATGACTCAAAATGTGTAAATTGCCATCGTTGTGCCGTATTGTGTCCTACAAGAGCAATCAAAATTGTCAAAAGCGGCAACACCTACCGCGAAAACGCCAACTGGAATTGCAAGACCATTGACGAAATTTATAAGCAAGCACAAAGCGGCGGAGTTTTACTGTCCGGCATGGGCAACCCCGAAAACTACCCCGTGTATTTCGATAAAATCCTGCTCAACGCATCACAGGTAACCAACCCGTCAATCGACCCATTGCGCGAGCCTATGGAAACACGAGTATTTCTCGGCAAACGCCCCGACGACATAATGCGCGAAAGCAACGGCAAACTCATAAACAACCTACCGCCTCAACTGCCGCTCTCAATGCCGATAATGTTCTCGGCAATGAGTTACGGCTCAATCAGCTATAACGCGCACGAGAGCCTTGCGCGTGCCGCCGCTCAGCTCGGCATACTCTACAACACAGGTGAGGGCGGTTTGCATGAGGATTTTAGTAAATACGGCAAAAATACTATTGTGCAAGTTGCATCCGGGCGTTTCGGAGTGCATGTCGGCTATCTCAATGCGGGAGCGGCGGTTGAAATAAAAATGGGGCAAGGCGCGAAACCGGGAATTGGCGGACATTTACCCGGCACAAAAATAGTGGGCGACATTTCACGCACTCGCATGATTCCCGAGGGAAGCGATGCAATATCCCCCGCCCCACACCACGACATATACTCAATTGAAGACTTACGGCAGTTAGTGTTTTCGCTCAAAGAAGCAACCCAATACAAAAAACCTGTCATAGTCAAAATAGCAGCAGTTCATAACATAACCGCAATAGCAAGCGGCATTGCAAGAAGCGGAGCCGATATTATTGCAATTGACGGGTTTCGCGGCGGAACGGGTGCTGCTCCCACTCGTATCAGAGATAACGTGGGTATTCCGATTGAATTGGCATTAGCAAGCGTTGATAAACGTCTGCGTGACGAAGGTATTCGCCGAAATGTGTCAATAGTCGTTGGCGGCAGTATACGCTCAAGCGCGGATATAGTCAAAGCCGTGGCTCTTGGGGCGGATTGTGTATACATCGGCTCTTCAGCGTTGATGGCAATGGGATGTCACCTTTGCCGAAACTGTCACGCCGGAAGATGCAACTGGGGAATAGCAACTCAAGTTCCCGAATTAGTAAAACGACTCAACCCCGACATAGGCTCAAAGCGGCTTGTCAACCTGCTCACAGCGTGGCGGCATGAAATCAAAGAAATGATGGGATTAATGGGGATTAACTCAATCGAAACCCTTAAAGGCAACCGCCTGATGCTACGCGGTGTCGGCTTGAATGAAAAAGAGCTGCAAATATTAGGAATCAAACACGCCGGAGAGTAAAATTTTCTATGAAAGGTGAAGTGCATGAAACGAGTTTATATAAACGAAAAATGGTGCTTAGGTTGCCGATTATGCGAATACTATTGTGCGTTTGCCGAGAAGCGGCATGAATACAATAACATGGCATTGGCACTGAAAGACACGCTGATAAGTCCGCGCATTCGGGTAGAAGAATACGGCGACATTACCTTTGCGGTTAATTGCCGCCGTTGCGAAGAACCGTTGTGCGTAAAGTCCTGCATTACAGGCGCGCTGACTGCCGATGGCATTGACAAAGACAGATGTGTAAGCTGTTGCACTTGCATATTGGCGTGTCCGTTCGGGGCAGTTTCATTGGTAGACAACGTAATCAAACGTTGTGATTTATGTAATGGCGAGCCGCTCTGTGTAAAAGCTTGTCCTAATAATGCTCTCGTTTTCGAGGACAGGAGGTGCGTATAAGTGAAATATGTAATAATCGGCAACTCAGCGGCAGGAATAGGCGCGGTTGAAGGAATTAGAAAAATCGACAAACAGGGCGAAATCGTCATAATCACAAGTGAGTCCCACCATACCTACTCACGCCCTCTTATTTCCTATCTCTTACAAGGAAAAACCACCCGAACCAAAATGCGCTACCGCCCTGACAGCTTTTACAAAGATAATAACTGCAAGTTATTGCATGACACTGTTACAAAAATTCACGCAAACGAGAAACGCGTTGTTTTGCAAAGCAAAGACAGTGTCAACTACGACAAACTGCTTGTTGCAACCGGTTCTTCGGCATTCAATCCTCCGCTGTTTGAGTCGGTGAGCAATAAACACAACTTTATTACGCTTGATGATGCTTGTGGATTGGCCGATTCCCTTACAAGTGAGAGTCGTGTGCTGATTGTCGGCGCAGGGCTAATCGGGCTGAAATGCGCCGAAGGAATATTAAGCAGAGTAAAAACCGTGACAGTAGCCGATATAGCCGAACGTATTCTATCTGCAATATTAGACGAGTCAAGCTCCGAAATAGTTCAATCCCACCTCGAAAGCAAGGGCATTGAGTTCAAACTTGCGTGCGCGCTCACACCTAACGAACTGTCAAATTATGACATCATAGTAGTGGCGGCAGGTGTCCGTCCCAACATCGCACTTTTAGAAGGCATAGCCGATATTGACAAAGGCATTATAGTCAACACAAAATCCGAAACTTCCGCAAAGGGCATCTATGCGGCAGGCGACTGCACACAATCAGTTGACGTATCAACAGGTGAGAGCAAAATCATGGCGTTGCTCCCAAACGCATATATGCAGGGCGAAACTGCCGGAATAAACATGGCTGGCGGCAACGCAACCACGGAGGAGACAATCCCAATGAATGCAGTCGGGCTGTGTGGGCTTCACATAATTACAGCCGGCAATTACACGGGCGAAGTTTCCAATGTGGGGAACAACCGTTTTTATTGCAACGATACTCAGCTTAACGGCTATATTTTAATCGGCGACATAAAACAAGCAGGAGTATACACAAATCTTATCCGCAAGAAAAGAGCTTTGAGTGATAAGCAGGAGGTGCTCAAGTATGAAAGTAAAATCGTATAAATGGGGAAGGCATACTTTCAAAGTGCATTTGTGCAGAAAGGGGACATCTGAAAATATGAAAGCGAAAGGGCTTGACTTCAAACAGTTGAACGAACAAATCCGCGCTTGTGTTCGCGTGGGCAATAAAAATATAAAGATTGACGATTGCTGTGGGCAACGGTTTATTTGCAGCGGATTTTCCGCTGAAACGCCAACGCAAATCACAATCAACGGCACACCCGGCAACGCACTCGGCGCATACTTAGACGGCGGTTGCACTATTACCGTCAACGGCAATGCGCAAGATGCAGTCGGCGACACAATGAACGACGGCAAAATCATAATCCACGGCAACGCAGGTGACGCGCTCGGCTACTCTATGCGTGGCGGCAGTATATTTGTGAAAGGTGATGCAGGTTACAGGGCAGGCGTTCACGCAAAAGAGTATAAAGACAAAAAGCCCGTAATAGTAATCGGCGGCAAAGTCGGCAGTTTCTTAGGCGAATACTTAGCTGGTGGACTGCTTATTGCGTTAGGGAGTGTCGGCGGCTTTACGGGAACAGGTATGCACGGCGGCAAAATTTATATCCGCACAAGCGAACCCCCAAAAAATCTCTCAGCGCAGGTTATAGCAACAATTGCCGAAAATTTAGATGAAATACGCCCATATATAGTTGAATTCGCCAAACATTTCGGGGCAAACGCTCAAGAAATTCTGAAAGCCCAATTTTATGTACTCAAACCTAACGCAAAAAATCCATACAAGCAGTTGTATGTCATGAATTAAGAGATATTAGGAGTATATTATGTGTGCAATTTTCGGCGTAAGTCTATCAAGTCAACAGGCAGTCGGCATGAGTTATAACGGGCTTCTCGCCTTGCAACACCGTGGGCAAGAAGGGGCAGGAATTGCTGTAGTCAACAATAACAACATTCATTTTCATAAAGGGATTGGGTTGATGAGTGAGGTTTTCAGCGCGAATGTGCTTGAAACTATGCCAAAGGGAAACGTGGCAATAGGGCACACCCGATACTCAACAACAGGCGGCAATAAACGAAACAACATGGGGCCGTTCGTCACCGAATATCTTACAGGGCGAATAGCCACCGCACACAACGGCAACATCACCAACGCAAAAGAATTGCGTGAACAGTTAGAAGGTTTAGGGCTTAAATTCAGTGCGACAAGCGACAGCGAAGTTATTTCATCACTGATTGCCTACTGTATCATCAACGAAAAAAACACCATATCGGGAATAGTAAAAGCGGCAGAACAACTAAAAGGGGCGTTTTCACTGATTATAGCGAGCGGCAAGAATAAACTCGTAGCCGTGCGCGACCCCTACGGGTTCAGACCGTTGTGTTTAGGGAAAAACGAGTTGGGTTACACCATAGCCTCCGAAAGTTGCGCATTGGACTCGTGCGGCTTTACATTTGAACGTGACGTTAAACCGGGTGAAATAGTTGTTATAGAAAACGGCGAAATAACCTACAGCGAAGTAAAATTATTAAAGCCGGACAATCCGACAACTACAGGGGGTTTATGCATATTTGAATATGTCTACTTTGCGCGCCCCGATTCTGTGATAGACGGGCTTTCGGTATACGAGGCGCGAATGAACATGGGGGCGGCACTTGCAAAAGAATTTCCTGTAGATGCCGACATAGTCTGCGGCGTTCCCGATTCGGGCTTAGATGCGGCAAACGGCTATTGCTTAGAGAGCGGTATTCCATTTGTGTCGGGATTTGTCAAAAATCGCTATATCGGGCGCAGTTTCATCTACCCCGACCAAACTCAACGTGACAGCGCGGTGCGGCTTAAACTAAACCCATTAGCGGCAAGCATTAAAGGAAAACGCATTATACTCGTGGATGACTCGATTGTGCGCGGAACAACAAGCGAAAAAATAGTCAGAAGCTTGAAAAATGCAGGCGCAACCAAAGTCCACATGCGGGTATCATCGCCGCCGTTTCGCCACACCTGCCATTACGGAACAGACATTGACAATGCAGAAAACCTAATAGCCAACAAGATGAGCGCGGACGAAATCTGCAAAAAAATCGGGGCAGATAGTTTAGGATATATCAGCATAGATGCCCTTAAAAAATCATGCAGTAAATGCAGTTTGAAATTTTGCACTGCCTGCTTCACCGGGAATAACTGTGCAAGAAATAGAAAAGATGTTTTTGAGAGTTATATATAGAAGGGGGTAAATTATGAATAACACAGCATACTTAACATTGCAGAATGGTGTAGTTTTCAAAGGCAAATCGTTTGGCGCAAGCGGTGAAGTCACCGGGGAAATTGTTTTCACCACCGGTATGACCGGCTATTTGGAAACGCTTACCGACCCCAGTTATTACGGGCAAATCATACTACAGACTTTCCCGTTAATCGGTAACTACGGGGTAATTCCCGCCGATTTCGAGAGTGAAACAATCAGCGCGGCGGCATATATCGTAAAGAATCCGTGTCAAAATCCCTCTAATTTCAGAAGCGAGGGGGAGCTTGACACTTTTTTGCGCGAACGTGGCATAGTTGCTCTCTACGACATTGACACAAGAGCATTAACAAAAATCATACGTCAAAACGGCGTAATGAACGGCAAAATCAGCGCAGAGCCATTACAAACCGATTCGCCCACCTTCTCCGATATAAAAAATTACAGCGTAGAAAATGCCATAGCCGCCGTGTCTTGTCGCAAAATAACCAAACTAAGCGAGGGTGAGCGCAAAATCGCACTGTTAGACTTCGGCGCGAAAAAGGGTATAGCGGAATGTCTTACCAAACGCAATTGCCGTAGTTATGAGGTGTGGACATTCCCCCATAACACTTCGGCAGCTCAAATCCTGCAACTCAATCCTCACGGAATAATGTTAAGCAACGGCCCCGGTGACCCGGCAGAAGCGGCAAATATACCAATCATCAACACAGTGCGAGAACTCATGGAAAGCAAAATCCCCTGTTTCGGCATTTGCTTGGGGCATCAACTCATGGCAATGTCACAAGGCTATAAAACCCGCAAGCTTAAATTCGGGCATAGGGGCGCAAACCAACCCGTAAAAGACACTTCAACAGGGCGAGTATACATCACAAGCCAAAATCACGGCTATGAAGTAATTGCCCCCCACAGTTGGCTAAACAACGTCAACGACGGGACATGTGAAGGGCTTGATTATCCCAACGGCTCATTCTCAGTGCAATTCCACCCCGAGGCTAAGGGCGGGCCGCTTGACACAGAGTTTTTGTTTAATAAATTTTTAGAAAGGGTGAACAATTATGCCGTTAAATAAAGCCATTAAAAAAGTGCTTGTAATAGGTTCAGGGCCGATTGTAATCGGGCAAGCCGCCGAATTCGACTATGCCGGAACGCAAGCTTGCCGTGTGTTACGAGAAGACAATATCGAAATAGTCCTGCTCAACAGCAACCCTGCAACGATTATGACCGACAAAAATATTGCCGACAAAATCTACATCGAACCATTAACCCTAACTACAGTCAAGCGAATTATCGAAAAAGAACGCCCCGACAGCATTTTATCGGGATTAGGCGGACAAACAGGGCTTACGTTGTGTATGCAATTAGCAAAAGACGGTTTCTTAGACAAGATGGGTGTGCAATTACTCGGCTCTTCCCCCGAAACAATTGACAAAGCAGAAGACAGGCAGATTTTCAAAGAAACCATGCAGAAAATCGGGCAACCCGTCATTCCGTCCGGTATAGCCTCTGACATCGACACAGCCGTTAAAATAGCGGAAGAAATAGGCTACTCGGTAGTCGTGCGCCCGGCGTTTACCTTAGGCGGCAGTGGCGGCGGCATTGCCGATAACGAAACGCAATTGCGAAAAATAGCCTCAAACGGGCTGAAACTCTCGCCAATCACACAAGTGATGATTGAAAAGTCAATCAAGGGGTGGAAAGAAATTGAATTTGAAGTCATGCGTGACCGTGTCGGCAACGTAATAATCGTCTGCTCTATGGAAAACTTCGACCCTGTAGGAGTTCATACAGGTGACAGTATTGTCATTGCGCCGACCGTCACGCTTGCAGATAGAGAATACCAGATGTTGCGAACCGCATCAATTGAAATAGTCAAGGCGCTTGGGGTGGAAGGCGGCTGTAACTGCCAACTCGCGCTCAATCCGCACAGCTTCGAGTATGCGGTGATTGAGGTAAATCCGCGCGTATCACGCTCCTCCGCATTAGCAAGCAAAGCAACAGGTTATCCCATCGCTAAAGTCGCAACTAAAATAGCAATAGGCTACTCGTTAGACGAAATTATAAACGCAGTTACACAAACGACACGGGCATCATTTGAACCGACACTTGATTATGTCGCCGTAAAGTTACCCAAATGGCCTTTCGATAAATTCGTATACGCACAAAAAGAATTAGGCACACAAATGAAAGCAACAGGCGAAGTCATGGCAATTGCCGATAATTTTGAGGATGCACTGCTCAAAGCAGTCAGGGGAGCGGAACTCGGCTTACACACTCTCGACCTGCCGCGCTTGTCCGACAAATCAGTTCCACAAATCCGTGAGCTACTCGACAGAGTAACCGACCAACGCCTTTTCGTACTCTACGAAGCACTCAAACGCGGAATAAGCGTTGAGCAATTACACGACATTACTAAAGTAGACCGCTGGTTCTTACACGCGCTGAAAAACATCAAAGACAGAAGTCAATTGCCAATCTCAAACCGCCAACTGTTCAAAATGGTTGACACCTGCGGCGGCGAGTTTGAGGCAAAAACCCCCTATTTTTACAGCATTAACAACGGCATGGAAAACGAGGCATTACCGTTTATCGAACAATCACAAAAATCGCAAAAACAACGTGTAGTCGTTTTGGGAAGTGGCCCTATACGAATCGGCCAAGGCATTGAATTTGACTATGCCTGTGTGCATTGCGTATGGACACTTCGCAAAATGGGCTACGAAACAATAGTAATCAACAACAATCCCGAAACCGTTTCGACTGATTTTGACACCGCCGACAGACTGTATTTCGAGCCTCTTTGCATTGATGATGTAATGAGTGTGATTGAAATAGAAAAGCCAATCGGAGTAATTGTCTCTTTTGGCGGCGGCACTGCCGTAAAATTAGCCAATAAACTGCACGAACGCGGTGTCAATATAATAGGAACATCTGCTGACAGCATCGACATTTGCGAGGATAGAGAACGGTTTGACACACTGTTAGAAAGACTTGAAATAAAACGCCCTCAAGGTAGTTGTGTAATGTCAACAGCGCAAGCAATCAACGCCGCTGAAAAGCTCGGCTACCCGGTATTACTACGTCCATCATACGTATTAGGCGGGCAAAACATGGTTATAGCGTTTAACGAAAACGACATACGAGAGTATATGGGAATTATTTTAAACACAACACAAGATAACCCAATTTTAATTGACAAATACCTCAGCGGCTTAGAAATTGAAGTTGATGCAATCTGTGACGGCGCAAAGAACGGCGGAATACTCATTCCCGGAATAATGGAACATATTGAGCGAACAGGGATTCACTCAGGCGACAGCATAGCCGTTTACCCTACAAGCAGTATAAGTCCTGCCGTCAAACAGAATTTATTCGACATAACAAAAAAAATCTGTATGGCGTTGAACGTGCGCGGTCTTGTTAATATCCAGTACGTTTTATATCAAGACGAAATCTATGTAATAGAAGTCAATCCGCGTGCATCGCGTACAGTCCCGTACATCAGCAAAGTCACAGGAATACCCATGTGCGAACTCGCCACAAAGGTAAGTATCGGCGAAAAATTAAGCGATTTAGGCTATGCAAGCGGAATTGCAAAAACACCGCCGTACACCGCCGTAAAAGTCCCTGTGTTCAGTTTCGAGAAGTTAGCAGGGCTTGACACCCACTTAGGCCCGGAAATGAAATCAACAGGCGAGGTATTGGGAATCGGCAAAACCTCCGCTGAAGCACTCTTCAAAGGATTAGTCGCAGCAGGCTACAAAATGAACAAGTCGGGCGCGGTGCTCATCACAGTCCGCGACAGCGATAAAGCCGAAATCACAAAAATCACCGAAAAGTTAGTCAAGTGTGGGTTTTCTCTATACGCAACAAAAGGAACCGCCGACTTTTTAACTAAATCGGGGTTTAAAGTAAAAACTGTCGAGAAAATCAGTGACTGTGCCGATAACAATACAGCAACGCTGTTAGAGAGCAAGAAAGTAAACTACATCATCTCAACTTCAGAAAAAGGGCGCGACCCCGCATTCGACGATGTAAAAATTCGCCGCAAAGCCTGCAAACTCGGAATCCCCTGCCTAACATCAATCGACACAGCAAACGCATTAGCAGACAGCCTGTTATCGGGCTTTGACGAGTTCAATACAGAGCTTATAGACATTAATACATTGCAACATTTTTGAAAAATCGTGAAAAATTAAAAAAATAGCACAAAACCCCTTGCACTTCAAAAATATTTGTGCTATAATGTATGGGTGAGTGACTGTAAAATAATAAACTGGTGGAGCTCAAAGTTTGAAAACAAATCTACAAAAACGGGGAAAACGAAACTTTTCATTTCTCGTTGGTGCGAGGGGGCATGTTGAAAAAAATGACGCATACTTGCACCATGAACACCCGTATAGGCGAAATTAGGCTCTCTGCCGTAGAAAACGAACTCACGGGGCTGTGGTTTACAGGGCAAAAACATTATCCCAAACAAATTGCTCTATGGGAAAATAACCCAAATCTTCCTGTTTTCGCCACGCTTCGTGAATGGCTTGCGAAATATTTTGAAGGCGAATATTTTAAGCAAAAAATCAAACTTCGCCCTGCCGGAACAGATTTTCAAAAATCAGTTTGGAACAGTTTGCTTGAAATTCCGGTTGGGCAGATTGTCACATACGGGGAGATTGCCAATCGAATTAATTGCAAATCAGCAAGAGCGGTCGGCGGTGCCGTTGGGCGTAATCCCATATCTATATTAATCCCATGTCATAGAGTTGTCGGCGCGAACGGCAATATAACAGGCTATGCGGGCGGGATTGACAAAAAAAGAGCGTTGCTTAAAATTGAGCGAAGTATGAGTCACTTTGAAGTATAAAATAATATGCGCCCGTGGTGAAATTGGCAAACACGCACGGTTCAGGTCCGTGTGGAAGTGATTCCTTGGAGGTTCAAGTCCTCTCGGGCGCAGATATAGCAACTTGATGTTTTATAAACTATGTGATATAATATACACATGTTTTTTGTCGTTTTTTTTGAAAAACGCTTGAAAATTTTTCTGAATTATGTTACGATTAAGAAAAAGTAGGTAAAGTGTGGTGAGTGAAGTTTGAAAATATACATGGATAACTGCTGTTACGGCAGACCATTTGACGACCAAACGCAAATAAAGGTTAGACTTGAAGCGACTGCAAAAATGTATATTCAATCGCTCGTTAGATTCAAAAGCCTTGTTTTGTATTCCTCGTTTATGCTCTCGCATGAAATAGATAAATGCCCTGTAAAAGAAACAAAAGACTATATCTCACAATTTGTAAAAGAATTTTCGTCCTTTCACGTTAGCGAAGGCAAAAACAGCGAGGTTGCGTTACTCGCAGACGAAATTATGAAAACCGGCGTAAAATACAAAGATGCTATTCACTTAGCTTGTTCGATGATTGCAGGGTGTGATTATATGATTACGACTGACAAGCGCGTTTTAAAATACAAAACAGACAGAATAAAAATTGTGAATCCAATCGAATTTGTAAAGATATGGGAGGAAAGCCATGACTAATAATGTGCAGACTTCTGCTATTATGAGCGCGGGAATGAGGGTTTTGCGTGAAACACTCGGATTGATAGAAGCTGAAATTTTTATAACAACCATTAAACAAGACTGCTTTGACTATACCGAATGGCGGCGCGATAATCTTTTTGAGAACATGAATCTTGAACAATTAGTGCATGAAGCCGCCGAATTTGAACGCTTGCACCCCGAAACTATCCCGCCAAACGCAACTATTATTTAAACCCCCCCAAAGAAAGGAATAAAACAATGAAAAAATTATTATCAATCATCTTAACACTAAGCCTACTAACAGGCTTAACCCCGGCTTTAACCCTAACCGCAGGGGCAGCAGACGGCACCGGCTGGACGTTAGACCCCAACGGCACACTCACAATCTTCGACAACGATGGCATGGCAGACTGGCTCGCCAACGGCAGACTCACTTCCGGCAACATAGAAGCGGTTATCACTGTTTTTCTTGAAGATGATGTGACATACATCGGCGAACAAGCGTTTATGAACTGCGTGAATTTAATTGACATCAGTAGCAGTAGTAGAAACATTCATGCCGGCGTGACGACTATAGGAGACATGGCGTTTCTCGGCTGTGAAAGTCTTGAAGTCATCTTCGTTGATGACAATAACCCGAATTATGAAGATGAGAGCGGCGTGTTGTTCGATAAAGGCATGAACACCCTTTTAGTCTATCCGGAGGGGAAAGTAGAACCTGAATATCAGGTCCCCTTTGGCGTGACGACTATAGGCTATTTGGCGTTTGCTGCTTCTAAGTTGGCTGAAATAAGGATTTCCGAAAGTGTTACAGAAATAGGAAACAACGCTTTTATAAACTCCAAGGCCCTGACAAGCGTGGTGTTTTATCCCCCCATGGGTGGTGAACCCGGCGGCGTTGAAACTATAGGCGACTATGCTTTCTACGGTTGTATAAGTCTTGAAGAAATAACAATCCCTTACACTGTTAAAACCATAGGCGATTATGCCTTTACCGAATGTGAAAAGTTAGCAAACGTGACAATCGGCGATGGCGTGACAAATATAGGCAACTTGGCATTTGCCGATTGCTCTTTAGAAAACATAGTTTTTGAGGGCTCTACTCCACCGACAACGTTCGGCTCTAATGTCTTTCTCGGGGCATCACGGGCGAGTGGGGCTAAAGTTATTGTCCCTGTGAGTGGGTTCGCGAATTATAAGGGCTTAGACCCTTATCCGTTTGGCGATATTCCTATTGCGATTGGGGGTAACGGCTGGTCGTTAGACGGCGATGGCTTACTTACTATAGAAACCGATGTGGGGATGACAGGTTGGGGACTTCAAAGGGGAGTGAACACCGAACTCGTTCCTTTAGTTAAAACGGCTGTTATTAAAGAGGGTGTGACTTCTATAACCGAGGCTTCTTTTAATTCTTGTGTAAACTTAGATGCCATTACTATTCCCGACACTGTTACCCTTATAGACAGGCTTACTTTTTATGAGTGTACGAAATTAACGAGTATAGCCCTGCCCGATGGCTTAATAACTATCGAAGTCTCCGCGTTTGAAAAATCAGCGTTAACGAGTGTGGTTATTCCCGACAACGTGACAACGGTAGGTAGTCAGGCGTTTGCCGATTGCGTGGATTTAGAAAGCGTCTCGTTCGGTGCCGCCGTTAATCATATCGGTTCTTCTGCGTTTGTGAGGAACGAGAAATTAACAACGCTAACTTTCAAAAACCCAACACCGCCCACGTTTGACCAGCTTACTTTTGCCGGGATTGGCGCAGACGTAAAAGTGCATGTGCCGGTTTATTCGCTCGCGGCATATACAGCCGCTTTTGCTGTGCACTACCCCACTTTCGAGATTATAGAAGGCAATTTTGCCGAGGGTGACGGCTGGACGTTAAACGGCGAAGGCTTACTCACTATAGAACCCCAACTCGGCATGGCAAACTGGACTACCCACAGACGCAATTCTTCCGGTTCAAGAGAGTTGGTTACTGAAGTTGAAATTAAAAACGGCGTGCATAGTATAATCCAACAAGCATTTGCCGACTGCATTAATCTAATTGAGGTAAATATACCTGAGAGTGCGACTGACATTGATTCAACCGCCTTTAATGGGACGAGTGCTTTGCGAGAAATAAATGTTTCAAGCAGTAATGCGGCATATAGCGACATAGACGGCGTGCTCTTCTCTAAAGGCTATTTACAATCACTCTTATTATATCCGAGCGGCAGGCAGGAAGAAGAATACGCAATCCCTGCCGGTAGCCTGCAGATAAATACGTTAGCGTTTGCTGATTCGCAAAACTTGAAAAAGGTGAATATTCACGACAACGTGGAGGCTGTCTATCCTACCGCATTTATAAGAGCAATAAGCTTAACAGACATCAAAGTTTCAGAGGATAATCCGAATTACAGCGACATAGATGGCGTGCTGTTCAATAAAGAAAAAACAATTCTTTTTCACTATCCCGGCGGCAGGCAAGGTGATTATTTAGTCCCCGACGGTGTGTTAACTATACACACCAGCGCGTTTGATGCTTGCGTAGGATTGACAAAGGTAATATTACCCGACAGTGTGCAATTGATAAGTGATAATGCGTTTAGAGATTGCATCGGTTTGACAACACTAACTTTCATAGGCGCGACACCGCCCGATTTCGGCAATTTTGTCTTCAGCGGCGTTTCGTCAAGTGGCACTGCCTATGTCCCGTTTTCGTCGAAAGCGGAGTATTTAGAGATTAGCGCGCTTGAAATTTTTAACATTGTGGGCGTTGTCGCGGGTAGTGGTTGGTCGTTCTCTGACGATGAAGGCAAACTTATTATAGACAACGATGCCGGCATGAACGACTGGATAGCTAACGGTAGAGTCATTCCAAACATATTAGAAGAAATAAAAATAGTTGAAATTAAAAACGGTGTGACATTTATAAACGAGGCGGCGTTTTACAATTGTGTAAATTTAGCAAGCGTGAACATACCGACAAGCGTTATGGGGATTGACAATTATGCGTTTCACAACACGAAATTATTTAACAAATACGCTGACTGGGTGGTCTATGTAGACGATTGGGTGGTTGGCCATAAGGGAGTGCTGCACAGAAATATAACATTGCGAAATGGCACCCGCGGAATTGCCACCGATGCTTTTGCAGGGATGACAAATTTAACCAAAATCTCTTTTAAAGATGCAACGCCGCCCATTTTTGGGAGTAATGTCTTTGGCTCGGTCCCGTCAAGTATGCTGGTTTTTGTTCCGTTGGGGGCGAAAGCGGCGTATGAAGCGGTTGAAGCGTTAGAAGGTTTCACGATTGTGGAAGGAGACTTCGGCGGCAACGGCTGGGAGTTGTTATATGATGACGGCAAACTTGTTATATACAGAGACATCGGCATGGAAGACTGGGCAGCTAACGGCATGACGTCTTCAGGCAACAGACTATCAGTGAAAACAGTTGAAATCAAAGAAGGCGTGACTGAAATAGCACAGCAAGCATTTCACAATTGCACAAATTTGACAAGCGTGATTATTCCCGACAGTGTGACTGTTATAAGCCTTGGCGCGTTTGCACAGTGCAGTGCATTAACAAGCATAAGCTTGCCCGAGGGGTTGGAGAGCATAGGTGAACAGGCGTTTGTACAGGCAGGATTAACCGAAATCACAATCCCCGACAGCGTGATGAGTATAGGCAGTGATGCGTTTTCTGATTGCCATAGCTTAACAAGCGCGAAACTCCCAAATAACCCCACGTTCACTATCATAGAATCTTCTATATTCCGCTCATGTACTAAATTAAGCGAAATAATAATCCCTAACAACGTGATATTTATAAGAAGTTTGGCATTTGCAGGTACAGCATTAACCGAAATCACAATCCCCGACAGCGTGGCGGTCATAGAAGGTAGCGCATTTTCATCTTGCGTGAACTTAACAAGCATAAACTTTGAAAGAAGAACAACCTTCACAATGGAAGACTCTGTTTTCCATTATGTCCCACGAGAAGGCGCGATTGTGACCGTGCCATCCGGCACAAAGGCCCAGTATGAGGGACACCCGGCTTTAACAGGCTTTGCAATTATAGAACGCGTTGCTCAAGGTGAGGGCTGGGTGTTATACGAAAACGGCAAACTTGTTATAGACAACGACTTAGGGTTAGAAAACTGGCTTGATTATGTTCGGAGTGGAAATCCCGCCATAAGAAGCACGGTTCTCGCGATTGAATTTAAAGACGATGTGACGAATATACCCGACCAAGCATTTGATGGTTATGGAAATTTGTTGGAAATAATAGTGGCTGAAGACAATCCAAATTATAAAAGCATAGATGGCGTGGTATTTAACAAAAACGCAAACACACTTCTAATCTATCCGCCCGGAAGAGCAGGAACTTATAAAATCCCCGATAGCGTGCTAACGGTCGGCATGAATGCGTTTATCGGTTGCGAGAATATTACCGCCGTGATAATCCCCGAGGGTGTCACGACTATAGAAAGTGCTGCGTTTTTAAACTGCATAAATTTAGAAAGCGTGAATATCCCGACAAGCGTTACAACGCTTGAAGCCGGTGCGTTTTTAAACACAAAGTTATATAACGAACACCCTGACGGGGTAATCGTTTATATAGACAATTGGGCGGTGGGCTATAAGGGCAATATGCCTGCGAACACAGTGTTAACAATAAAACCGGGCACCCGCGCGATTGCCGACAGAGCTTTTCAGTATAAACCAAATCTAACCGCAATAGTCATTCCCGACAGCGTGACAATGATAGGTGATAGGGCGTTTCTGGATTGCGTTAGATTGAAAACCATAGTCTTTAAAAGCGCGACACCGCCCATTTTTGGGAATGTCTTTGGCTACGTGCCGTCAGAAGCGACGATTTATGTCCCCGTGGGGGCAAAGGCAGCGTATGAAGCCGTTGAAGCGTTAGAAGGCTTAACAATTGTCGAAGGCGAACCGTTTTTCCCCTGCAGTAACCACTGCAAAGGCGAAGGCAAATGCGACGAGCCGTGTATTCTATACGGCGACTGCAACCAAGACGGCAAAATTAATATCGCTGATTTGACTTATTTGAAGTACGCGATTGTAAAGCAACTGCCCCCAACACCGGAATGCTTCATAGCAGGGGATAGCACTATCGGGGCTGAGGATATCGGGCGGCTTAGGAATTATTTGACGAGAAAATCAGATGAGCTGTGACGAACAATTGACAATGTACAATATTATAGTAGGGGACGGGCTTGCCCGTCCCGAAATTTGAGAAAATATTGACACACCCTTTAAAATATGCTATACTATACAAAAAGAAGTGATTAAAATAAACGAAAAAGAACAAAACACAAACCATGACGGCGGATATAAGACGATTTTATCAATCAAGGAGAACTTCCTGCATTTTCTCAATAAATACATTGAAAAACCGTGGACAAAAAACATATCCCTCGACGACATGGAGAAAATCGAAAAAAGTTTCATCACCCCCGAATTTAAGCATATCGACTCAGACATAATATACAAAACGCGATTTAACGGCTCCGACATGTATTTCTATGTCCTGCTCGAATTACAGTCCACAGTTGACTT